>NZ_JTLA01000065.1:0-50530 GCF_000799055.1 Ensifer sp. ZNC0028 | reverse complement strand
CGACCGGGCCGGGACGCACATGGATGATCTCGCCCTTGACGCCGAAATCTTCGAGCACGCTTTCAAGCAGGCCGGCATTCTGTTCCAGCTGCTCCTGCGTCATGAAGAAGCCCTGACCGACAGGCGCTTCCTGCAGCAGTTCCTCGGACGGGAATTCATAGCCGTCGGCGCTCGGCGCACGGTCGGTCGAGCCGATGGTCGGCATGTTGCTCGGCGCGCGGGTCACCTGGGCCGGCATGGTGATCGCCGCCTTCGTGGCGACCGGCGCCGGCTGTTCGATTTCGACCGGTTCGGCGTCGATGATGTCAGCGGCGGCGACAGACGCCGGTTCTTCAGCCACGGCAACGGGAGCCGGGGCAACGTCGGCAAGCGGCTGCGATGCCGGCAGATCCTCGGGCTTTGCCCCACGAACGTCCACGACGCGGAACAGCGAGGTGATCGCCGTCGGCGGCACGCGGCGGATTTCAACCGGGCGCACGGGCGCTGGCGGCGTGACCGCAACGGGCGCAACGGCGACGGGAGTGATAACAGGCGTCATCGCAGCCGGCGCGGGCGTCTCGACAAAGGGCTTCGGATGCACGGCTTCGGCGCCCGCAACGTCTGCATCGTCGGCCGGGCCGAATTCGAAGAAGGCGAAATCCGACAGGAAGACGGAATGCGCAGCGCTCTGATCGACGGGAGCTTCGGCTGAGGTCGGAGCGGGCGTGGGCGTCACTTCGGCGACCGGTGCGGAAACGGCGATCGGCGTCGTCAGAACCGGCGCGAGGACGACGCCCTCATCGGCCGGCGCTTCGACGCGCTCGAGCATGGCCGGCTCGATCGTGTTTTGTGCCGCGGTCCAGGTCGGCAACTGGTTGGTCAGCATACGCAGCAGTTCGGACGGGCTGTAGGACGGCAGCGCGACCTCGGCCAGTGGCGCCTCGTCAGCCGCAGCGGCCGAAGCTTCGATCGGCGCGGGTTCGTCCGGAGCCGTCGCGACGGGCTCGACGGTTTCGACGACGACCGGAGCAGGCTCCGCCGCCACCGCGACGATCGCTTCTTCGACTTCGGTAGCCGTTTCGCTTTCGTCGACCTGCGGCGCGCGCCGCTTCATGAATTCGCGCTCGGGCGTGCGGGTAAAGCGCACGTTCGGTGCCAGGAAGAAATGGCTCTCCCAGGTGGAATCACCGTAGTGGCCGGCAATCTCCGAGAGGGTCGGCAAGGGTTCGCTCATCGTCGACGTCACCTGTGCAGGAGCGTAGGCGGAACCCTGCCCATAGAGGCGGGTCGCACGGCTCGCGGTTTCGGCCTGCTGGTTTGCCGGCCGGCGGGGCGCCGCCGGCGCCTCGTACAACTGATAGGGGTCGGCGGGGTCCGCCTCATGGGTGGGCATACCGCTCAACGCATCATCCTGCGGACCATCGAAATAATCCGCCTGGTTTGCATCATGCAAAGCAGCCTGTGAGAAGTTTGTCCTGGGAATACGCATGGGTCCTGGAAGAGCTAGAGACATCGCCGCGGGGCCTTCTAAGCGATAGGAAATGAAGGTTAACAAGTCCCTTCCAACGCCCCGTTTCGAACCGGACTCGGCGGTCGATTGCCGTCTTTCTGTGGGCTTGATGCAACGGCAAGGCCCGACGCCCCAAGGCGGCCGCGACATCCCGTCGCCGCCCTCGCACGGCCGAAAATATTTCTTGGATGAAGGCGGTATCAGCGCTCACAAAGGCATGCCCACGGTGGCTCGCCACCGGCTCCACCGGGAAAACGAATCGGGCCCGCGTGAGAGCATCACGCGGGCCCGATCGGACGTTTCAGAGACGTAGGCTTCGCTCAGCCTTCGCGGCCGGACGCAAACACCGCATGATGCCTGGCAAGCAGCTCGACCACCTCGTCGATGAAGGCGGGATCGACATCGGCCGAGAACTCGATGCGGGCATTCTTGCCGTCGCGCTTGAGCTTGGCAAAGGCGCGTCCGCCGGCGTCGACCAGCGTTTCCGGCTTGGTCGCCACCGCATCCGGCTTCGGCTTGCGCGACAGGCGGGTGAAGACGATCTGGAACCGCTGGTCGCTTTCGGCTTCGAGGAAGCGGCGCGAGCGGCACTCTTCCTGCGCCAGTTCCACGGTCGCCATATCCTCAAGCAGCGCGCCAAAGGCCATCCAGCGTTCGCGGCCGACCTTCGGCGCCGGGCCGATGGCGCGGGCGATCGCCGGCGGCACGCCTTCTGCCACCTGCAGCAGGCGCGACAGCTCGCTCTTCTGCACGGCGAGCGCCTCGCCGATGACCTTGCGGTCGAAGCCGCGGTCGGCAAGAGCGGACGCAAACATGGCGCGCTCGATGAAGGACAGGTTGCGACGCTCGGCGTTTTCCTTGCCCTGCGCCAGCACCAGCTCGTCGTCGGTCAGCGGCCGGACGATGGCCTTGACCTTGATGCCGAGGCTGCGCACGGCGTTGAGGCGGCGATGGCCGTAAGCCGTCTGGTAGCGGCCCTGCTTCTGCGGGTGCGGGCGCACGAGGATCGGAGATTGCTGGCCGCTGTCGCGAATGCTGTCGGCGAGCGCCAGGAATTCCGGATCGTCGGTCTCGCCATCGGTCAGGCGGTCGCCGACGAAGGACGCGTCGATCAGGTCCGGATCAAGCTCGACGACGCGCTCGCCCTGGTGCAGGGCCTCGCGCAGTGCGCGCGCCTCTTCCGCCTCGCGAGTGATACTGCCGAGCGAAAGCCCCATGGCCTTGATCGCGCCGGAGGCCGCCCGCGGCACGTCGGCCTGGGCTGCAGGGACGACGACCGGCTTTGCCGGCTGCACGCTTGGTGCGGCAGGCGCCTTGTCGTCCACTTCTGCGGCAGGCGCCGCCGGGGCGACATTGCCCGAAAAGAGTGCGCGCAGTTCGTTCTTGCGGTTGCCAGCCATGTCGGTCAGCGCCCCCAAGCCGCGTGAACGAGCGTTTCGATCTCGCCGTTGACGGCGTTCAGCGATTCGATCGCGCGGTCATAGGTGGCGCGGGTGAAGTTCTCCCGCCCGACCTCGTAGAGCGTCTGCTTCGTCAGGCCCGCATCGGAAACCGCCGTCGATTTCACCATGGCCGACGTCAGCACGCGGTCGCCGAAGAGCGAGCGCATGAAGCCGACGATCTGCGCCTGCGGCCCGTCATTCGGCTCGAAGCGGGTGACGAGATAGCGCAGGAAGTCGAAATTCAGCTCGCCGCCGGCCTCGCGCACGACGCTGAGCAGATCCGACGTCATGTAGAGGAACTGGTTCATCGAGGCGACGTCGAGCATCTGCGGATGCACGGTGACGACGACGGACGTCGAGGCACACAGCGCCGACAGCGTTAGGTAACCGAGTTGCGGCGGGCAGTCGATGATGACGACGTCATAGTCGTCGGCGACACTGGCCAGCGCTGCCTGCACGCGGGCGAAAAACAACGGCCCCGCGTCCGTGCCGTTCTGGCGCGCGCCCAGAGCCTGCGGCGTCGTGTGCTCGAACTCCTGCAGTTCGAGATTGCCGGGCACCAGATCGAGACCGTCGAAATAGGTCTTGCGGATGATGTCCTTCAGCGGGCGTGCTTCGGCGTCGTAGCGGATCGCGCCATAGAGCGTGTCGTTGCCGGTGAGGTCCAGCTCCGGCTGGTAGCCGAAAAGCGCCGACAGCGACGCCTGCGGGTCGAGGTCGACGGCGAGTACCCGGTGGCCGGTCATGGCGAGATATTGCGCGATGTGCACCGAAGAGGTCGTCTTGCCGGAGCCACCCTTGAAGTTGGTGACCGAGATCACCTGCAGATGTTCACCCGCTTCCGCATCGCGCCACTTGAGATAGCTGCGCGCCTTGGCGGCATTGCCCTTGGCAAGCGCCTGTTCGGCCAGATGCCGGCGCAGCGCATTGATGTCGGAGAGTGAATAGGAACGGCGGCCACCAAGACCGGTATCGGGCTGCGGCCCTTCGCCGGCAAGCGAAAGCTGGCGCAGGTAACCGTCGGAAACGCCGATCAGCTTGGCCGCCTCGCCCGAGGTGAAGCTGCGCAGCGTCTTCATCGCCGTCGGCGGGAACAGGCGCTCGCGCATCGCCTTCAACTGTTCGGAAAGCGCGCGGGCATCCGCCGCGATCGCCTCGTCGGCCGGGCGGCGGGCCTGGGCGTGGCCGGCGTCCTGTTTTGCCTGGGTTGCCGTCATATTCATTCTGCCATACTCCTTGCGCGCGTCAGCGGCCCAACGGCGCCCCATCGCGTTAACAGAGATTCAATTCAAATACGGCCAATTGGCACTTATTCGGAAAACTCCGTAACAGAGATGCCGGAGCTTGCGATTCGCGTCAAGAGTCGGGCGCCAATCAAAGGCGCGTGCGTTTGACGGGCAGGCCTTCCGGACGCCCACAAAACGAAACGCCCGCGGGGTGGCGCGGGCGTTTGCAAACATCGAAAAACTGAACTCAGAGCTTGGGACCTATATGATCAGGGATCGGGCACTGGTAGGGTTTGCCCTCGGTCTTTTCCCGCCATTCGGCCTTTGCCCGCGCCAAGAGATCGGCGTCGAGGATCAGGTCGAGACCGGTCGTGGCCAGTGATTTTGCCGCGTGGGCAAACGCCTTGTGGGCGGCCGGGCTCTTGCCCTGCGCCACGACCTGCCAGGTATGGGGCGCCGTGCCGATTGCCCAGGCGGGCGCCCAGCATTGCGCCGTCGGCGTGATCCAGCTGACGTCGCCGACATCGGTCGAGCCGGCGCGGAAATGCGACTGGCCCTCGAAATCGCGCAGGCCGAGATGCAGACCGGTCGAACCGTCCATGCGGCTGTTGGCGAAAACGTCGCCCTTGATCTGATAGAGCCGAATGCTGCTCGAGATTGCTTCGGCCGTCAGCGTCTTCTGGATGTCCTTGGCAAAGGCGATATCGGTTTCGTCGAAGGGCACCGGGCCGAGCGCCACCATGTTGTGGTGGATCGCCGTTTCCAGCGCGATGTTGGGCAGCAGGTTGGTCGCCGCACGGTCGAATACGATCTCGACCTCGGTCTCCGTCATCATCGCCGCCCCGTTGGCGATCTTGTCGATGCGGGCGGCGAGCGCCAGGGCCTCCGGCATCTGCGGCGCACGCACGAGATAGAGCGCCTCGGCGCGGGCCTGCACCACGTTTGCCGCCTTGCCGCCAGCATCGGTGATCGCATAGTGCACGCGGCAATCCTGCGGCATATGCTCCCTCAGGAAGTTGACGCCGACATTCATCAGTTCCAGCGCATCGAGCGCGCTGCGGCCGAGATGGGCACCGTTCGATGCGTGCGCGGCCATGCCCTTGAAGCGATAGTAGATTTCGAGAACGGCGAGATTGTTGGTCGAGCGTACCCCGTTGAAGGGTGCCGGGTGCCAGGTCAGCGCCGTATCGACATCGGCAAAGATGCCGGCGCGCGCCATGAAGGTCTTGCCGGAGCCGCCCTCCTCGCCGGGGCAGCCGTAATAGCGCACCGTGCCCGGCAAGGCGTTTTCCTTGAGGTAGCGGGCAAGCGCGACAGCGGCGAGCAGCGAACCGGTGCCGAGCAGATTGTGGCCGCAGCCATGGCCCGTACCGCCTTCGACTTCGGCGCGCGCTTCGGCAACGCCGGCCACCTGGCTCAAACCGGCCAGCGCGTCGAACTCACCGAGAAAGGCGATCACCGGCAGTCCCTGCCCGCTCTCGCCGACGAAAGCGGTGTCGATCTCCGCCAGCCCGCGCGACACGCGAAACCCGTGCTTCTCCAGCATGGCGATCTGTGTCGCTACCGACTTTTCCTCATGAAAACTCAGTTCCGCATGGTCCCAGATCGCGTCGCTCATTGCGGCGAATTCGGGCTTCAACGCTTCGATCGTTTCGACAAGGGCGGTTCGTGCGGCTGGATTTGGCATCAATCATCCTTTTGCGACGGCGCAGGGCGCGGTCGCATCAGCAGTTTTGTCTAGGGAGGTGCGGAGGGCGGCAAACGGCCGCCATCCGCTGGAGAGGAAGGGCTACGCCCGCATCAGTCGTCGAGCGTCACTTCCCAGAGGCGGGTGTTGGACTGCCAGACCGGCTGGCCATGCAGCTTCTTGGTGGCGCCCCAGATGTCGACCATGTCGTACATGAAGATGCCGGGGACTTCGTCGAGCATCAGCTGGTGGAATTCGTCGAAGATCGCCTGGCGCTTGGCCGGATCGGCTTCGACATAGGCCGCCTTCATCAGTTCGATCGCCTTCGGATTGTCCCACATCAGCGAGGCGTTCTTGTCCTTGTTGCCGACATAGAAGCTGTACATCAGCGCCGGGTCGAGGCGCGGCGAGACCGACTGCGAGATGACCTGGTAGTTGCCGGAACGACGACGATCGACCTGGGTCGCGTAGTCAAGCACCTCGATCTGCACGTTGAGGCCGACCTGTTGCATCATCGCCTGGGCGACGACGGCGGCGGGGAAGCTCGGCACGTTGCCGCGCTTGTTGGCGATGATGGTGATCGGCTCGCCGTTGTAGCCGGCTTCCGCGAGATCCTTCTTCGCCTTTTCCAGGTCCATCGGGATCTTCTTCTTCTGGACGTCGGAGTAGAAGATCGAGTCGGCCGAGACCATCGAGGCGTTGGCTTCACCGGTGCCGTTGGAGACGGCGGCGACGAGCTGGTCGAGGTCGAGCGCTTCGGCCATGGCGCGACGGACAGCCACGTTGCTCAGCACCTTGTCGCGGGTCTGGAAGTAGAGCAGGTTCTTGCCGTTGTTGCGCTTGACGATGAGCTGCATCGTGTCGCTGTCCTTGAACTCGGCAATGAGATCGGCCGAGACTTCGGCCGTATCGAGTGCGCCCGAAAGCAGGCCGGTCTTCACCGTCGAGGCGTCCGGGATGACCATGAACTTGATGCCGTCGACGAGCGGCCGCTTCGAGCCGACCATGCCATCGGGCTTGCCGTCATTGGCAGGCGAAACGTAATCGGCATTCTTTTCCAGCCGGACATATTCGCCCTTCTTCCACTCGGCCCACTTGAACGGACCGGTGCCGATGGGCGCGACATAGGCGCCGTCGGCGCCGACGGAATCTTGGGAGACGATGCCGGTGTAGCCGCATTCCGGCCGCGCCATCAGGCCGAGGAAGACGGCCGAGGGCTTCTCGATGCTCATGGTCACGGTGGATGCATCCGTGGCGGCGACATTCGTCACCTTGATCGACTTGCTGCCGTCGAAGTCAGCGGCGCAGGTCCACTTGGTCTCCGGCTTCATGTAGCGGTTCCAGTTCCAGACCACGTCTTCGGCCGTCAGCGGCTTGCCGTTGTGGAACTTCACGTCATCGCGCAGCTTGAACGTATAGGTCAGGCCATCGGCGGAGGCCTCGAAGCTCTTTGCCAGCAGCGGCTTCACTTCGCCGTTTTCGGCGTAGCCGACCAAGCCTTCGACGATGTGGAAGATCACCGAGTCGGTGTTGCCGTCTCGGTTGACGCCGGGCTCGTTGCTGCGGATGTCCGAACTCTGGGCAACCGTCAGGTCGCGCGCATGGCCGAGCGCGATCGCGCTCATCAGCATGGTGCCGGCAAGAAGTATGGTTTTCATGGGTTCCTCTCTCTTGTTGTTGGTTGTCGGTTCAAAATGCGCGCCAGCAGGCCTGCGACAGCTTGCCGATGGTTTCGAGCGCGATGGTGTAGCCGGGCGTGCCGTCGGGCATCAGCGCGGGCACACCGTCGGTAAAGGCGGCAATGGCGTAGAGCGGCTTGCCGTCGCGATAGACGACGCCGGCATCCATGCGGCCGCGTTTGCCACGGCCGCCCTTGCAGGCGGCGACCGTGTCGAAGGGCAGCCGCGCGCGGATGCCGTAGCGAAGAACCTGGTTCTTCAGCGTCTGCACGGCAAAGGCGGCCAGCTCGACCGTAATGCCGAGCTTCGCCGCAGCCGCGGCATCGTGCTCGGCGGCGAGGATCAGCTCCAGCAGCATCACCTGGTCGGCGGCCGTCGTCGTCGTGACATCGGCCAGCGAATGATCGGGTTTCAGCGCCAGCGGCGGGATGAGGAAGCGGTGGTGCGTGCCCACCATGCCGAGCCCCTTGCAGTAGCCGTCGACCTCCTCGAGCGTCAGTCGCTCGAACACCATCTTGGTGCAGACATTGTCGCTCAGCACCATCATGCCGACGATGGCATCGCGCAACGAAATGACGATGCCGGGCGTCAGGTAGCGGAACATGCCGCTCGCCACTTCCTGGGCGAGGCGTGCTTCGTAGGTGATGCGCTCGTCGAGGTTAAGCCGCCCCTCGGATACCGCCTTCAGCGCCGCCATCATGATCGAGGTCTTGCGGGTGCTGGCGGACGGTGTTTCCTCACGCTCGCCGCGGCCGATGGTTTCGCCGGTCCGAAGGTTGCGCACCAGGAAACGGGTGACGAAGGGCTCGGCATCGGCGATCGCGTGGAGTTCGGCCGCGATCGTGCCGGTCTTGATTTCGGTGCTCATCTCAGGCCTCCAGGCGCCATTTGAGGGTGACGCCGCCGGTCTGGTTGAGATCCAGCGCCGGGATCGCCGACAGCAGCTTGCGGGTATAGGCTTCCTTCGGCGCATCGAAGATGCGGTCGCGGTCGCCTTCCTCGATGATGCGCCCGTCCTGCATGACGATGACGCGGTCCGCCACCTGTTCGACGACGCCGAGATCGTGGCTGATGAACAGGCACGAGAAGCCGTAGCGCTTCTGCAGGTTGGAGAAGAGTTCCAGCACCTGGGCGCGAACCGTGACGTCGAGCGCCGACACCGGCTCGTCGGCGATCAGGAATTTCGGCCTTCGCGCGATCGCGCGGGCGATCGCCACGCGCTGGCGCTGGCCGCCGGAAAGTTCATGCGGATAGCGATTGGCGAAATCGGCGCTGAGCCCGACCTCCTCCAAGGTTTCCAGCGCCCGGCGACGCTTTGCGGGCGTGTCGAGATCCGGCACCAGCCGCAGCGCTTCCTCGACCAGCGCCTGGATGGTCATGCGCGGATCGAGCGAGGAATAGGGATCCTGGAACACCATCTGGCAGTTCAGGCGATAGTCGCGCCAGTCGGCGCTGCGCTCGCGGCCCTGGAACAGGATCTCGCCTTCGGCCTGCTGGACGAGGCCGGCGATGGTGCGGCCGAGAGTCGTCTTGCCGGAGCCGGAACCGCCGACAAGCGCTACGACCTCGCCGACATGGATATCGACGCTGACGCCATGCAGCGCACGCTTCGGCTCGTGGCGGCGGAACAGCCCCTTGCGGCCCGGATATTCGACCACGATGTTGCGCGCCGAAACCATCGGCGTACGCGTCGTGTCGAGTTCACGCGCCGCGCCGCGGAACGGCAGCGAAGAGAGCAGCTTGCGGGTATAGGGATGCTGCGGCGCCTGCAGGATCTCCTCGGTCAGCCCCTGCTCGACGACGACGCCCTTTTCCATGACGACGAAACGGTTGGTGTAGCGGGCAACCATCGGCAGGTCGTGGCTGATGAGCAGCACCGCCGTGCCCTGGGCCTGGGTCAGCTCGACCATCAACTCCATGACGTCGCGCTGAACGACCGCATCGAGCGCCGTGGTCGGCTCGTCGGCGATCAGCAAGGCCGGCTTCAACAGCATGACCGAGGCCAGCATGATGCGCTGGCGCATGCCGCCGGAGAACTCATGCGGGTAGGCGGTCAAGGCCCGCTCGGGCTCACGGATGCCGACGCGACCAAGCATCGAGAGGATGGCCGTGCGGCGCTCCTCGACCGACATCTTGGTGTGCAGGATCAGCCCTTCCTCGAGCTGCCGGCCGATGGTCATCGACGGGTTCAGCGAGGTCATCGGCTCCTGGAAGACAACGCCGACCTCGCCGCCGCGAAGCTCACGCAACTCGCGGTCCTTCATCCCGAGCACATCCTTGCCCCGGTAGAGGATCGTTCCGCCGATATGGCGGACAGCGGGCGGAATGAGGCCGATGATCGCGCGGGTCGCCAGCGTCTTGCCGGAACCGCTTTCACCGACGATGCCGACGATTTCGCCGGGCGCGACGTCGAAGCTGACGTTCTTGACCACCTGGTTGCCGGTATGGCTGACGGCCAACGAAAGGCCTTCGACGCTTAAGAGGGTCTTGCCGGTCATTTCAGGCCTCGCATGCGGGGGTCGAGCTTGTCGCGGAGCGCATCGCCCAGAAGGTTGATGCCGAGCAGGGTGAGAGCGATGCAGAGACCGGGGAAGAAACCGAGCCAGACGGCCTGTTCGATGAACGGGCGGCCGGCGGCGAGCATGTTGCCCCAGGTGGGGGCCGGTGGCGGAACGCCAAGGCCGAGGAAGGAAAGCGCGCTTTCCGACAGGATTGCCCAGCCGAACATCGAGGTCGCAAGCACCGTGATCGGCGCCAGGCAGTTCGGCAGGATATGGCGCAGCATCGTGTAGATCTCGCCGTTGCCCATCACCCGTGACGCCTCGATGAACTCACGTTCGCGCAGCGACAGCACCGCGCCGCGCACGACGCGCGCCATCGACGGGGTATAGGCGATGCCGAGCGCGAAGATGATGCCGTACTGGTTGGCGCCGAAGACGGCGAGCAGGCCAAGCGCGAGCAGGATGCCGGGGAAGGCAAGCAGTGCATTGTTGACCGCCATGATCACGCCATCGACCCAGCCGCGGGCATAGCCGCTGACGATGCCGATGAAGGTGCCGCAGACGACGGCGAAGGTGACTGTGAGGCAACCGATCCAGACACTCGCGCGGGCGCCGACCATCAGCCGGCTTGCAACGTCGCGGCCGAACTCGTCGGTGCCGAGCCAGTGCGCCGCACCGGGGGCTGCAAGACGCGCGGTGAAACCGAGCGCCATCGGATCATAGGGCGTCCAGAGGAGGCCAATGAGGGCAACGAGAACGAGCAGACCGATCAGGCCGCTGCCGATGACGCCGTTGAACGTGAGCTTTCTCATTCTGCCACCACCCGCGGATCGAAGAGAGGATAGAGAAGGTCGACCACCAGGTTGACGACGACGTAGGAGAAGGCGACGAGCAGCAGGCAGCCCTGGATGACCGGGTAGTCGCGCTGGAAGATCGCATCGACCATCAGCCGCCCGAGGCCGGGAATGGTGAAGACGGTCTCGATGACGGCGATGCCGCCAAGCAGGTTGCCGAGGATCAGCCCGATCATCGTCCAGGTCGGGCCGAAGGCGTTCTTGAAGGCATGCCGCCAGAGAACGGCACTTTCCGAGAGCCCCTTGGCGCGGGCGTGGGTGATGTAATCGAGCCTGAGCACCTCGAGCGTCGAGGCGCGGGCCATGCGGATGATCACGCCCATCTCGTGGATGACGAGGGTCATGACCGGCAGCACCAGATAGAGAAGCCCGGCCTTCCAGTTCTCCGAGATCGGCACGTAGCCGAGCACCGGCAGCCAGCCGAGCTTCAGGCCGAAGGCGAGCAGCAGGAGAAGGCCGAGCCAGAAGGTCGGGATCGACAGAAGCACGGTCGCCGAACCGACGAGCGCCAGGTCGGTCAGGCTGTTCTGTCGCCAGGCGGCGATGACGCCGGCCGGAACCGCGATCAGGCTTGCAAGGAACACGGCGATGACGACGATTTCGGCGCTAACGAAGAAGCGGCTGACCACCAGATGCAGCACCGGCTCGCCGGTGACGATCGAGGTACCGAAATCCCCGGAGAGGATATTGCCGGCCCAGATGACGAATTGCTCCGGGATGCTGCGGTCGAGACCGAGCTCCGTGCGCAACGCGGCAATCTGCTGCGGCTCGGCCATGTCGCCGAGCATCAGCGCTGCCGGGTCACCGGGAATGAGACGGATAAGCGTGAAGACGGCCACCGAGACGATTACGATCGTCGGTATCGCCATCACGAGGCGATTGAGAATGAATTTGATCATGGGTTCCCCGTACTGAGGCAGACCGCCCGCGTTACCGCGATTCTCCCGCCCGTCGGCTCTCTTGTTACAGGGACTATGATCGATTGGAAAAAATCGCGCAATATTATGAGTAAACGTCATACCTCTATGAAAAGGGCATGCAACTTCAGCGCCGCTGGACGGGCGTTGCCCGCTGGCTTGCCGGCGACGAAGCCTTCGCGATCGCGGCGGTTCCGTCAGGTCAGATGAAGAAAATCTGAGAGTTCGCGAGCGGCAGCGCCTCCCGCCCGGTTCGCACCGATGGTGGAAGCCGACGGACCGTAGCCGACGAGATGGATCCGAGGGTCTTTTGCCACCTGTGTCGCTAGCCGACCGGTCATCAGGATACCGCCATCGGTATTGCGCAATTGAAGCGGCGCCAGGTGATCGAGCGCGCTTCTGAAGCCGGTGCTCCACAGAATGACGTCGACGGCCAGTTCAACTCCATCCGGCCAGCGCACGCCCTGTTCAGTCATTTCGGCAAACATCGGCTGGCGCTCGAGCGCGCCGCGTGCGCGTGCGGCAATGATCGCCGGCGTCACCGGAATGCCCGTCACCGAGACCACGGAACCCGGCGGCAGGCCCCGGCGGACCCGATCCTCGACCATCGCTACGGCGGCGCGTCCAACCTCCGGCGTAAACGGCTCGTTGCGGAAGGCCGGCTCCTCCCGCGTTACCCAGGTGGTCGTTGTCACCTGCGATATTTCATCGAGCAGCTGGATGGCGGAGATGCCTCCGCCGACGACCAGCACATGCTGCCCGGCGAACTGTCCCGCCGACTGATAATCCTTCGTGTGCAACTGGCGCCCCTTGAAGCGCTCCGCGCCTGGATAGGGCGGGATATAGGGGGCTTCCCAGGTGCCGGTCGCGTTGATAATGCCGCGGGCGGCATAGGCGCCGTCGTCGGTCTCGACCCTGAAGCGCTCGCCGCGGTCGCACACGACCTTGACGGCTACCGGCCGGCGGACCGGGAGACCGAACGCCTTCTCGTAGGCGCCGTAATATTGCGGCACGGCGACGGCCGCGTGGACCTCGCCTTTGCTGGTATCGACCGCTTCGGAAAATTTCATGCCGGGGAGATCATGAATTCCGTTGACCGTGTTCAAGGTCAGCGACGGCCAGCGAAACTGCCAGGCACCGCCCGGCTGCGGCGACCGGTCGATGACGACATATTGCCTGTGAGGCTCCAGCCCGAGCCGGCTCAGATGATAGGCCGAAGACAGTCCCGCCTGCCCAGCACCGATGACGACGACATCGATCTTGCGGGCCACGCGCGCATGCGTTTCGACGTCCACGGCCGGAGCAGCATCCGTCATGGCGCGGCCCGAAACCGGAGCTTGCCTACCCTTGGCAGATCATCCACCGCGGCGGCCCTATGCGATTGCCGCCGCGAAGATCGCGGCAAGTTTTTCGATGCCGTTCTGGTCGTCACGGTCGAAGCGCGCGGGCTCCGGACTGTCGAGATCGATGACGCCGATCACCCGGCCGTCACGCCTGACCGGAACGACGAGTTCCGAGCGCGAGGCCGCATCGCAGGCGATGTGGCCGGGAAAGGCATGGACGTCTTCCACGAGGATCGAGCGGCCTTCCTTGACGGCCGTGCCGCAGACCCCGCGGCCGACGGCGATGCGCACACAGGCAGGCTTTCCCTGGAACGGCCCGAGCACGAGCTCTTGGTCGGTTTCGAGGAAATAGAACCCCGCCCAATTGAGGCTGGGCATGGCCTGGAACATCAGTGCCGACGTATTGGCCGCGTTGGCGATCGGGTTGGGCTCGCCGTGAAGCAGCGATTCGAGCTGCTGGGCCAGCTCCGCGTAGAAAGCACGCTTGTCGCCTGTGTCGATTGCGGCCGCCTGAAACATGATTCCATCCACTTCCCTATTCGTATCGGTCCGCAATGTAGTGTCGCGTCCGTTCCATTGCCAATGGCGCTCTGCCAACGGCAGAGAGACCATTGTCTCACGGCTGCTGCGAAGCGGCGACCTGCCTTTTCAGGCAGTCGATCATTGCCTGCGCTGCGAGCGACAGCGGAACGCCGGCCGCGGTGGCAACGCCGAAGTCCTGGGTGAGGTGCGGCGAAAACGGGCGGATCTCGATCAGTAGGTGCCGGTGCAGATTGGCAAAGAAGCTGCTGATGATCGCGACCCCGAGGCCGTAGGCCGCGTATGCGCAGGCCGAGCTGTTGCTGTGGGTCTCGATTTTGACCTTCTGCGGCACGCCGGCCTTGCGGAAAATCTCGTCGAGCATGACCCGCGTCGGCCGGCGGCGGCCGATCAGGATCAAGGGCACACCCCGCAATTCCCTAGGCGTCACGGTTTCGTGCTGCGAAAGCGCATGCCCCTTTTCCATGACGCAGACGCTGAGGCCGGTTGCGACCGGCTGCATTTCGAGGCCCGCACTCAGCTGTCCCTCGTAGCGCAGGAAGCCGAAATCGATGATGCGCTGCTCGACGAGGCGGGCGATCGCGACGGTCGTGTCGAAGAAAGTCTCGACGCGCACGCCGGGAAAATCCTTGGCATAGTCGGCGAGCATCGCCGGGGCAAAGGTCTCGGACATGCTGTTCGGCAGGCCGATGCGCACGACCTCAGGCCCGACCGCGCCGCTGCGCAGGTCCTGCGCCAGATTGGTGAAACGGTCGATGCCGAGCAAGATATGCTCCGCGTCCTCGGCGAGCTTCATCGCCTCAGGCGTCGCAATCAACCGACCCTTGTCGCGAGCAAAAAGCGTCAGCGACAGCTCTTCCTCGAGCTGCTGCAACAGGCGGCTGACGCCGGACTGGCTGAGCCCCATGGTCTTTGCGGCCGCGATCGTCGACCCGGTCGCCAACAGCGTGCGCAGCACTTCCAATTGTCGAAAATTCACGCCGCCCCCGGTCCGCTCGAACATCCGCTTGCTCTCCCCTCCGTGTTTACGGGAAGGCGATGCTTCAAGGAAGGGGTGGGCAAGCTGCGGGAAAATCCATGCCGGATACCGGCCGGGAACGAGGAGCGCGCGTACGCGCCCCCCCAGAGGTCACCGATCTCACGCGCTGGCATGGACCGGATGGTTGAAGCGGTCGGCGAAGATCTCGATCGAGCCGCGGCCGAAGCTGCGCAGCTGCCGCCGCGTCAGCACCGACATGACACGCGCCGCCGTCGAGACGGTCATGGCGTCGAGCGGCCCCTCACCGCTCCACGGCTTGTTTAGCCGGTCCGTCACGATGCCGATGAGGTTTGCCGGCATGATGTCGGTGCAAGGTTTCATCCAGTCGAAGACCTCGCTGATGGGAATGCGCTTGCCTTCGAACGCAACGATGGGCTCGGGCATGTTGGCGCCCCAGTCATCATAGGCCTCCAGAGCATCACGAAACAGGTTCTGCAGCGTGATGGAGGCGTGCCCTTCATGGAGAGCAGGCAGGAAATTCGTCATTTGTGTCTCCTTCAGTGGTTAAGGCCGGGAAACGCGAATGGCCAATTCTGTCAGCATGTATTTGTGTTCGTGCCGGGTGGCCGATACTCTGGGGCCACGCGACGGGTCAAACTGCAGGCGATGAGGCAATGCACAAATCGGGCGATAGTTCCCTGAGCCGCAGTCAATTTTGGCGGGAAATCGGTGAGCATGCACGCCGCCGACCGTCACCAGGGTCCTCTTCCCCGGCCTTCCCCCGAATCGATTTTACCCATCCCGACCCGAAGGTAAACACCAAGTCGCCATCAAGGCCGAAACGAAATACTCCAATCGATAATTTCTATAGAATATACTATCTTACCCGATCAGGCCAGATAATTCACTGATATGCACCTCAATCGACAGGGAGCAGTCACATGGGAACGATCTCGCGGCTTTCCGAGAAAACAAGAGCCCCGGCGCACCGGATCGAAAGCGAAGAGGAAGCGCTGTCGATCGCGCGTGCGCTAGCGGCGGAATTTGCGGGGAGCGCCAACGAGCGGGACACCGATCGCATTCTGCCCTTCGACGAGCTCGATGCGCTCGCCCAATCCGGCCTGCTGGCGATCACCGTGCCGCCGGAATATGACGGCATAGACGTCTCCAAAGCCGTTCTTGCCGAAGTCACCGCCATTCTTTCGGAAGCGGACTCCTCGATCGGCCAGATTCCGCAGAACCATTTCTACATTCTCGAGGCGCTGCGCACCGACGGCACCGAGGAGCAAAAGGCCTTTTTCTTCGGCCGGGCGCTTGCCGGCGACCGTTTCGGCAACGCCCTTTCCGAGCGCGGCACGAAAACCGTCGGCGACTATGAGACCCGGCTTTCGCCCGACGGCCCCGGCTTCCGCCTGAACGGGCGCAAATATTATTCCACCGGCGTGCTCTTTGCCGAATGGATCGTCGTCTTCGCCCTCGATCCGAACGACAAGCTGACCATGGCTTTCGTGCCCCGTGGCGCCGAAGGCTTGCAGATCATCGACGACTGGGACGGCTTCGGCCAGCGCACGACCGGTAGCGGCACGACCGTGCTGCAGAATGTCTATGTGGCGGCCGATGCGGTGGTGCGCCATCACCGCGGCTTCGAGCGGCCGACGACGATCGGTTCCGTCGGCCAGATCATCCACGCCGGCATCGACCTCGGCATTGCCCGCGCGGCCTTTGCCGAGACCCTGGACTTCGTGCGCAATCATGCCCGCCCCTGGATGGACAGCGGCGTCGAACGGGCGACCGACGATCCGCTGACGATCGCCCGCATCGGCCAGTTGGCCATCCGCCTGGAGGCGGCAACGGCAACGGTCGAGCGTGCCGGCAAGAAGGTCGACGTCGCCCAGATCAACGGCACCGAGGAAAGCGTGGTCGAAGCGACGCTCGCCGTTGCCGCGGCAAAGGTCCTGACGACCGAAATCGCCCTGGAGGCGAGCAACACGCTCTTCGAACTCGCCGGCACCGCATCGACGAAGATTGGCCTCAACCTCGACCGCCACTGGCGAAACGCCCGCACCCATACGCTGCACGACCCGGTGCGCTGGAAGCATCACGTCGTCGGCAACTACCACCTGAACGGCATCAAGCCGCCGAAGAACGGCGCACTCTGAGCCCATCGACCGCGCGCGATCGGCCCGAGGCGTGACCGACGCTTCGGGCAACGCCCAACCTTGCCCGAGGAGAGACCCATGAGCCGCGAAATCCGGCTGAATGCCTTTGACATGAACTGCGTCGGCCACCAGTCGCCGGGGCTCTGGACCCACCCGCGCGACCAGTCCTGGCGCTACAAGGATCTCGATTACTGGGTGCATCTGGCAAAGACGCTCGAGCGCGGCAAGTTCGACGGCCTGTTCATCGCCGACGTGCTCGGCGTCTATGACGTGCTGAACGGCAATACGGATGCGGCCCTTCGCCATTCGGCCCAGGTGCCGGTCAACGACCCGCTGCAACTGGTGCCGACCATGGCCTATGAGACCCAGCATCTCGGCTTCGGGCTGACGGCCTCGCTCTCGTTCGAGCACCCCTATACCTTCGCGCGCCGCATCTCGACGCTCGACCATCTGACGAAGGGGCGCGTCGGCTGGAACATCGTCACCTCCTATCTCAACAGCGGCGCACTCAACATCGGCCAGGCGCAGCAGGCGCGCCACGACGACCGTTACGATCTCGCCGAAGAGTATCTGGAGGTCTGCTACAAGCTCTGGGAGGGAAGCTGGGAGGACGCAGCCGTCGTGCGCGACCGGGCAAGCGGCATCTTCACCCATCCGGAAAAAGTGCACCCGATCAACCATAATGGCCGCCACTTCACCGTTCCCGGCATTCACCTCAGCGAACCGTCGCCGCAGCGCACGCCCGTGCTCTACCAGGCCGGTTCTTCGAGCCGCGGCAAGGATTTTGCCGGGGCGCATGCCGAGTGCATCTTCGTCGCCGCGCCATCCAAAACCGTATTGAAGCGCTATGTCGCCAATGTCCGCGAGGCAGCCGCGCGCGCCGGCCGCAACCCACGCGAAATCCTTGCCTTCAATCTGCAGACGGTGATCCTCGGCGAAACCGACGCGGAGGCGAAGAAGAAGTTCGACGAGTACCGCAGCCACGTCTCCTACGAGGGTGCGCTGGCGCTGATCTCGGGCTGGACCGGCATCGATTTCGGCCAGTTCGGCCCGGACGAACCGCTGCGCCACCGTTACACCAACGCGGTGCAATCGGCCGTCGAGACCTTTACGACCATCGATCCGGACCGGGTGTGGACCGTGCGCGAAATGGCCGACTGGGTGGGCATCGGCGGCTTCGGCCCGGTGTTCGTCGGCTCGCCCTCGACGGTCGCCGATCTGCTTCAGGAATGGGTCGAGGACACCGATGTCGACGGCTTCAACCTTGCCTATGCCGTCACGCCCGGGACCTTCGAGGACGCCGTCGACCTGCTGGTGCCGGAACTGCAAAGGCGCGGCGTCTACAAGACCGGCTACCGCGAAGGCACGCTGCGAGAAAAGCTCTTCGGCGCCGGTCCAAGGCTTGCGGCGCCGCATCCGGGCGCCGGCTATCGCGACCTCGCCGGTCAGAGGGAGGCCGTCGCAGCCTCCGCTTAATCGAAGACATCACAGAAACGCCGCCGGAACTTCTGTTCAGGCGGCGTTTTTTTTGCACAATTACCTGTGCGCCAGGTTCAGCTGTAGAGGCTGACCGGCGGGATCCGCCCGTTGAGCGCAAAGTCGCCGACCTCGCGCGCCTTATAGGCGACCGGATCGTGCAGCGTGTGGGTGCGAACGTTGCGCCAGTAGCGGTCGAAGCGATAGTGGCCGGCCGTCGCCCGCGCGCCCATCAATTCGAACACCCTTGCGGTCACGTCGAGCGCCACGTGGGTCGAATGCACCTTGGCCGCATAGGCCTCGATCGCCGCTCTGCCCCGTGCCTCGGCCGTCACCGATTGGCCCTCGGACAAGGCCGCTTCGACCGCTCCCGCTGCCGCATCGGCGAGCGCAACTGACGCCTTAAGGCTCGCCTGGAGCCCGCCGATCGCCTCGAGGATATAGGGGTCGTCGCCAGCGCGTTCGACGCCTGATGTCACCCAGGGACGCGTCGTGCTGCGGACATAGTCGAGCGCCGCTGCCAGCGCCCCCTCGGCCGTGCCGAGATAGAAATTGACGAAGACCAGCTGGATCAGCGGCGTGTTGAAGGTCGCCAGCACCGCTGGCGGGTCGGACGGATCGGCAAGCGGCTGGATGAAATCTCGCCCATAGACCGGAAAGTCGCGGAACTCGACGCTGCCGCTGTCCGACAGGCGCTGGCCGATATTGTCCCAGTCGTCGTTGGCGATATAGCCGGGGCGGTCGGTGGGCACGACGAAGTTGGCGATCTTGCCGTCGAGCACCGCATTGACGTTGATGCGGTCGGAGACATGGGCGCCGGTCGAGAACGTCTTGCGGCCATTCAAGACGTAGTGCGCGCCGCGCCGCTCCAGCGTCAGCCCGGGGTCGCGCGGGTTGACGGCGGCCCCCCAGTAGAGCTGCCGTTCCACCGTTTCGGCACCCAGCACCCAGGCCTGCCGGGGGTCGGCGGCCGCCCAGTAGACGTATTGGCTGTTGACGTAGTGGTAGCCCAGCAATTGCCCGATCGAGCTTTCGCCGCGCGCGACGATGCGCACCAGCCGCAGGCCGTCGATCCAGTTCAAGCCGGCCCCGCCGATCTCCGGCGAATGCAGCGCCGTCAACAGACCGGCCTGGCGGAGTGCCTCGATCTCCTCACGCGGCGGCGCGCCCACCCGGTCGAGTTCGGCGCCGCGCCGGGCAAGATCCTGTGACAGCGCCTCGGCACGGGCGAAAAGCTCCCGTCGCCTTTCGTCATGCTCGGCGCTCGCTGGCGCCGGTTCTCTCAGGAAGTGTACGTTGCTCATCCGCCTCTCCTTGGTTGAGGCGCGATAATGAACTTATTCTATAGACAATGACAGCAAATGGATTTCGACTTGGGCAGGAGGCCGAGAAAGTCCTACCCGCCCAGCCGGCGCCCCACCCGCCAAGGTAACGAGACCGCCTACCTCAGGCGCAGCTCCGCGAAATGCGATAGACGCTGGCAGGCGGCAGGTTGAGCGGCACCCAGCGCCGGAACGAAGCCTTGAGGCCAAGCTCGTCCAGAACGCGGGGAGAGATCGGGCATCGCGGTCCATAGGTGAACTGGAACAGGCTGCCGTCCTCGGCAAGGTGATGGAAGACCGACGAAAGGATCGCCCGCACGGTCTGCGCCGGCATGGACAGAAGCGGCAGGCCGCTGATCGCCGCGCCGACCGACTTCACCGAAGGCAGCGCCAGGTTCTGGGCGTCGCCCTCGATCAGGGTCGCACTCGGGAACCGCTCCCGCAACAGCCTGGCGAAAGCCGGATTGCGCTCCACAAGGATGAGATTGTCCTCATAGACGCCATTGCGCAGCAGTGCCCGCGTGAAGGCTCCGGTCCCGGGCCCAAGTTCGAGCACATTGCCGCAGAGCGGGCCGATCTCGGTGGTCATGGCGACCGCCAGCCGCCTGCTCGAAGGCGCGATCGCCGCAACCTCAAGCGGTCTTGTCGCCCAGGATCTGAGGAAGAGCAGGAAATCCGATGCCGTTTTCTGTTTGGTCAAGATGAGCCTCCGTTTTGCAACGGCGGCTGGTATCGCGCCTTGTCGGATGCCGCGCATTAACCCGGGTTAAGCTTCGCCGCCGCCTCCGTCCGGACACGCTTGGCGATGCGACTGAGGCCAACGGGCGTGATGCCGAGATAGCCGGCGAGATCCTTCTGCGGCACGCGCGCGACCACCTCCGGTTCCTCGACGAGCAGCGCGCGATAACGTTCCGCGGGATCAAGCGTCAGGAACTGGCGTTCGCGGCGCTCCTTGCGCTCAGCCAGCATCATCAGCGCGCTTCGGATCATCCGTGACCAGCCGAGATCGGCATCGGCCAGTGCCTGCAGCGTCACGAACGGAATTCTCTCGAGGCGCCCACCTTCGACCGCGACCGCCGAGAAACTCGCCCGCCCGGCGGGCACCAGGGACGAGAGGCTGGCAAAGAACCGACCTTCGATGGCGAAGGACTTGATCCATTCCTCGCCATCGGCACGCAGATAGGTGAGCTTCACCAGGCCGCTTTCGATCACGTAGACATAGGGATGCGGCTCATCCTGATGGAAGACGGTTTCGCCGGCCCTGATGCTGCGCACCTGGATCGCCTCGGCCAGCCGCTCCGCCTGCGCCAACGGGTGCCCGGCGATGCGCTCGAACAGCGAAATCGCAGCGCCCTGTCCGCGCTTAACCTCGGTTAATGCCATCCCCGTCCCCCCGTTGCAGATTCGACAGCGCAACAACGGGAAATAGATCACATGGCACGCTACGTCGTCACCGGGGCAAGCTCGGGAATCGGCCGGGAGATCGCACTGCAACTGGCTGCGAGAGGGCACGATGTCGTCGCGCTTGGCCGCGACCGGGAGCGGCTGGAGGACTTGGCCCTGCGAAACCGGAGGATCGAAACGCGGGTGATGGATCTCCGCGATCGGGCCGCGACCATCGCCTGCGGCAGCGCGCTGGCGGGCGATCCGATCGACGGCCTCATCAACAACGCGGCTATCCAGCACAATGTCCGTTTCGATGACCCCTACTACGACGTCGAGCACATCGCCGACGAGGTCGATACCAATCTGCTTGCGCCGATGTTGCTGTCGCGGCTGCTTCTGCCGAAGACGCCCGGACGCCCCTTCCTTATCGTCAATGTCGGCTCAGCGCTCGCCTGCCATCCAAAGACGACGTCTGCGGTTTACAGCGTGACCAAGGCGGGGCTGCGCATGTTTTCGGACGCGCTCTCCGCCCAGCACCAGGCAGACGCGGTCAGGGTGGTCGATGTGGTGCTGCCGCTTGTCGATACCCCGATGACCTCGGGACGGGGGAAGGGAAAGATCAGCGCGGCCTATGCGGCAAAGGAAATCCTGCGCGCGCTCGAACCGGGCGCCACCCGCATCCATGTCGGCAAGGCACGGCTGCTGCGCCTGCTCGAAATGATAGCGCCACCTGTGGCCGCCGCGATCATCAGGAAGCTCTGACGCCGCGATTGTTCGGTCGCGCGCGATCGCAGGTACAGCCGACGAGGTCAGCCGGCTTCGGCGTCCCTCAAGGCGACGATCTCGGAGGCGTTGTCGTTGGCGGCGAACTGCTCCAGCGTCATGTTGTCGAGGATCGAGGCGATCGCATCGCGAACGTTGCTCATCGACTTGCGCACATGACAGTTGACCGGATCGGCACAGTCGTCGCAGGCCTCGAATGCGGTGCGGCTGGCGCAGCGGATCGGCGCCAGGGGGCCGTCGAGCGTGCGGATGACCTGGCCGATGCGAATGTCGGAGGCCGGCCGTGAGAGCGAATAGCCGCCGCCCGGGCCTTTCTTCGAGCGCAGGATGCCGGCATTGCGCAATTCGAGCAGGATCGCATCCAGGAACTTCTTCGGAATGTTGTTCCGCGTGGCGATCTCGGTGATGAAGGCGGTCTCTCCGGGCTCCAGTTGAGCCAGGTCGACAAGGGCCTTGAGCCCGTATTTTCCTTTTTTGGTCAACATGTCACTTCACTTTCCTGAACAAGGAAAGCCGCCACAAGTCCGCGTTCCGCGGCATTCACCGGGGGGAAACGGGTTGTGACGGCCGCACTCTTTCGCTTAGGATGTCCTACACCCAAACTGCACCATTCTCAATAAAATACGTCAGTTACTGCATAGATTTAGTGATTTTAGAAGGCGCTTTTATGGCAAGGGAGAATTTCACTCCCTTGAGCAGGCGGTTTTGCCGCAAAAACCTGCAGTCGCTTGCCTCAAGCGCCACGAAATCCAGCGTCGGAGCGCCGCAGGCGCCGCTGTTCAGGATGCGATCAGACCGTCAGATGCCGGCGCGCCTCTGGCGTGTCCAGCGTTTCGGGTGCGCCCTCGTGAACCACAGCGCCGCGGTCCAGGATGTAGACGTGGTCGGCGAGCTCGCGGCAGAAATCGAGATATTGCTCGACGAGCAGGATCGCCATGCCGGTCGAATCCCTGAGGTAGCGGATCGCCCGGCCGATATCCTTGATGATCGAGGGCTGGATGCCCTCCGTCGGCTCGTCGAGCACCAGGATCTTCGGCCGCGTCACCAGCGCCCGGCCGATTGCCAGTTGCTGCTGCTGGCCGCCGGAGAGGTCACCGCCGCGACGGCCGAGCATCGAGCGCAGCACAGGGAACAGGTTGAAGACGTCCTCGGGTATCGAGCGGTCGCCGCGCTTCAGTGGTGCGTAGCCGGTTTCCAGGTTTTCCTTGACCGTCAGCAGCGGAAAGATCTCACGCCCCTGGGGGACGTAACCGATGCCTTCTTTTGCCCGCCGATAGGGCGCCATGCCGGCGAGTGCTGCGCCGTTGAAGCCGATCGCGCCGGCGCTGACCGGATGCTGGCCGGTGATCGCCCGAAGCAGGCTCGACTTGCCGACGCCGTTGCGCCCGAGCACGCAGGTGATCTTGCCCATCTCGGCCGTGATCGACACGTTTCGCAGCGCCTGCGCGGCGCCGTAATGTAGATTGACGTTTTCGACGCTGAGCATGGCGCGCCCTCCTTGAAGATTTTCGGTGTGGGCCATCACCGGCCAAGATAGTTCTCGATCACTTTCGGATCGCTGCTGACGAAATCGATCGAGCCTTCCGCCAGCACCGCCCCTTCGGCAAGGCAAGTGACCTTGACCCCGAGTTCACGGATGAAGCCCATGTCGTGTTCGACCACGACGACGGACCGGGTCCTGGCGATCTCCTTCAACAGGACGGCCGTTTCCGCGGTCTCGGCGTCCGTCATGCCGGCGACCGGTTCGTCGACCAGCAACAGCTCCGGCTCCTGCGCAAGCAGCATGCCGATCTCCAGCCATTGCTTCTGGCCGTGCGACAGGTTGGCGGCGAGATCGCCCCGACGCGAAGAGAGGCGGATGATGGAAAGGATCTCCTCGATCCGCGCCTTGTCCTCGGCCGTCACGCGATAGAACAGCGTCGAAAACACGCCGCGCTTGCGGTTGAGCGCGAGTTCGAGGTTGTCCCACACCGTGTGGCTTTCAAACACCGTCGGCTTCTGGAACTTGCGGCCGATGCCGAGCGAGGCGATCTCCGCTTCGTCCTTCTTCGTCAGGTCGATCTCGCCCTTGAAGAAGACCTGCCCTTCGTCGGGCCGGGTCTTGCCGGTGATGATATCCATCATCGTCGTCTTGCCGGCGCCATTCGGGCCGATGATCGCCCGGAGTTCGCCGGGCTCGATAACGAAAGAGAGCGCATTCAACGCCTTGAAGCCGTCGAAGGAGACGGAGACGCCGTCGAGATAGAGAAGGCTGGTCGGCTTGGTCTGCCCGATTGTCTGGTTCATGTCGTTACTCCGCCGCCATGGGTTCAACGGCCAGATTGTCCGGCGCTTCAGCCGCCCGCCGCCTACGCTCTGCACGCCGGCGAGCGAAGTAGGCGCCGGTTGTTCCGACGACGCCCTTCGGCAGGAACAGGGTGACGAGCACGAAGAGGCCGCCGAGCGCAAAGAGCCAGAATTCCGGGAACGCTGCCGTGAAGATGCTCTTGCCGCCATTGACGAGGATGGCGCCGACGATCGGGCCGATCAGCGTGCCGCGGCCGCCGACCGCCGTCCAGATCACCACTTCGATCGAATTGCCGGGCTCGAACTCGCCGGGATTGATGATACCGACCTGCGGCACGTAGAGCGCGCCGGCAATACCCGCCATCATCGCCGAGACGGTGAAGGCGAAAAGCTTGATGTGTTCGACCCGGTAGCCGAGGAAGCGCGTCCGGCTTTCCGCGTCGCGCACGGCCACGAGCACCTTGCCGTATTTGGAGCGCACGATCGCCGACGTCAGGATCAGGCAGAGCGCCAGCATCAGCGCCGAGGCCGCGAACAAGACGGCGCGGGTGCCGTTGGCCTGGATGTTGAAGCCGAGGATGTCCTTGAAGTCGGTCAGGCCATTGTTGCCGCCGAAGCCCATGTCGTTGCGGAAGAAGGCGAGCAGCAGCGCATAGGTCATCGCCTGGGTGATGATCGAGAGATAGACGCCGTTGACGCGCGAGCGGAAGGCGAACCAGCCGAAGACGAAGGCGAGCAGCCCGGGCACCAGCACGACCATGAGGGCGGCGAACCAGAACATGTCGAAGCCGTGCCAGAACCAGGGCAGTTCCTTCCAGTTGAGGAACACCATGAAATCCGGCAGCAGCGGATTGCCATAGGAGCCGCGCGCGCCGATCTGGCGCATCAGATACATGCCCATGGCATAGCCGCCGAGCGCGAAGAAGGCTGCGTGCCCGAGCGAAAGGATGCCGCAGAAACCCCAGACGAGATCGAGCGCCAGCGCCAGGAGCGCGTAGGTCAGATACTTGCCGAACAGCGAGACCAGATAGGTCGGCACGTGCAGTGGATGGTCGGGCGCGGTCAAGAGATTGAGCGCCGGGACAAGCATGGCGAGGCCGACAAGGATCGCCACGACTGTGAGGATGCTGCGATCTGCTGATTTCATCAGAAACGAGGTGATCATGCTTCCACCGCCCTTCCCTTGAGCGCGAAGAGGCCGCGCGGTTTCTTCTGGATGAAGAGGATGATCAGCACCAGGACGAGGATCTTGCCGAGCACGGCGCCGGCATAGGGCTCAAGGAACTTGTTGAGGATGCCGAGCGAGAAGGCGCCGACGAGCGTGCCCCAGAGATTGCCGACACCACCGAAGACGACAACCATGAAGCTGTCGATGATGTAGCCCTGTCCGAGATTGGGCGAGACGTTGTCGATCTGCGAGAGCGCGACGCCAGCCATGCCGGCAATGCCGGAGCCGAGCGCGAAGGTCAGGGCATCGACGAGCGGCGTGCGAATACCCATGGAGGACGCCATGCGCCGGTTCTGGGTCACGGCCCGCATCCGAAGCCCCATCGGCGTCTTCTTCAGCAGGAACAGGAGGGCCGCGAAGACCGCCAGCGCGAAGACGATGATCCAGAGGCGGTTCCAGGTGATCGTCAGCCCGCCGAGATCAAACGCGCCGGACATCCAGGAGGGATTGCCGACCTCGCGATTGGTCGGGCCGAAGATCGAGCGCACCGACTGCTGCAGGATCAGCGAGATACCCCAGGTGGCAAGCAGCGTCTCGAGCGGGCGGCCATAGAGAAAGCGGATGACGCCGCGCTCGATTGCAAGGCCCACCGCGCCGGTCACGAGAAAGGCAAGCGGCAGCGCGATCGCCAGCGACCAGTCAAAGAGGCCGGGATAGGCGTTGCGTATGACCTCCTGCACCAGGAAGGTCGTGTAGGCCCCGAGCATGACCATCTCACCATGGGCCATATTGATGATCCCCATGACGCCGAAGGTGATGGCAAGGCCGATTGCCGCCAGCAAAAGGACGGAGCCGAGCGACAGCCCGTACCAGACGTTCTGGCCGGCGCTCCAGAAGGCCTGGGTCTGCTCGATCCGGGCGATCGCCGCCTCGATATCGGGTTTGAGGGAAACATCGGCAGTGGCCAGAGCAGAGGTCAGGACGGCTAGACCGTTGCGCCCATTGCCTTCGGCAAGCAGCGCGATCGCCTGGCGCTTCTGATCGTCGGGGCGATCCGAGACGAGCAGTGTCACCGCGCGGGCCTCGTCGAGAACCTGGCGCACAGCCCCGTCCTTTTCGGCCGCGATCGCCGTTTCGATTGACTCGAGCGCATCGGCATTCGGCGCCTGCAACATGGATTGTGCCGCCTTCATCCGCGCGCCGGTGTCGTCGCTGAAGAGCGTAAGGCCTCCGAGCGCGCTGCGAACGGCACGACGCACGGCGTTGTTGACCTTCACCTTCTGCATCGTCGCCTTCGGTGCAGTTCCGGCCTCGGCGGCGGTCACGGGATCGACGAGCAACAGGTCTACGCCCTGCGCCTTGACGAGGAAGACCTTGCCGTCGGACTTGCGCTGGTAAAGCTCGCCCTCGCCCAGGGCCTCAAGCACCGGAATGACCTTCGCGTCGCCGGTCTTGGCCAGCGCCGCTATGTGGTCGTCCATGTCGGAAAGTTTCGCGCTGCCCAGCTGACCGATCAGCGGGCCGAGGTCTTCGGCTGCGCGGGCACCGACCACATGGGCCGATATCACCAGGCACAGCGCAACAAACAGGATCTGCAGAATTCGGTACATGGCCCCCTCGTCCGGGTTCGGTCATGCGGCGCATGCACAAACCCGTCATAGCCCCAGGCAGGCTCCCTTCGCTCGTGCGCGCCGCCGAACGAAGGGCATGCCTGTCTCAAGTTTTCGTCATGCAATCACTGTCCGGGCGGCAAGCCGCCCGGTCTATGACTAGGTGATGAAATCAGGAGCCCTTGCCGCCGCACTTGCCGGTGGCAACGTTGAAGTTGCCGCAGGACATCGGCGCGCGCCAATCGGAGATCAGGTCCTTCGAGTCGGGCAGATAGTCGGACCATTCGTCGCCGACGACGAGGCCGGGCGTTTCCCAGACGGTCTCGAACTGGCCGTCGGCCTGGATCTCGCCGATGAGCACCGGCTTGGTGATGTGATGGTTCGGCATCATCGTCGAGTAGCCGCCCGAAAGATTGGGCACGGAGACGCCGATCATCGCGTCCAGAACCTTGTCCGTATCGGTCGTGCCGGCCTTCTCGACCGCCTTCAGCCACATGTTGAAGCCGATGTAATGCGCTTCCATCGGGTCGTTGGTCACGCGCTTGTCGTTCTTGGTGTAGGCTTTCCAGGTCTTGATGAACTCGGCATTGGCCGGCGTATCGACCGACTGGAAGTAGTTCCAGGCGGCGAGATGGCCGACGAGCGGGCCGGTATCGAGGCCGGCAAGCTCTTCTTCGCCGACCGAGAAGGCAACGACCGGGATGGCCTCGGCCTTGACGCCCTGGTTCGCCAGTTCCTTGTAGAACGGCACGTTGGCATCGCCGTTGATGGTCGAGACGACGGCGGTCTTCTTGCCGGCCGATCCGAACTTCTTGATGTCAGAAACGATCGTCTGCCAGTCGGAATGACCGAAGGGCGTGTAGTTGATCATGATGTCCTCGGGCTTCACGCCCTTGGCGATCAGATAGGCTTCGAGGATCTTGTTGGTCGTGCGCGGATAGACATAATCGGTGCCTGCGAGCACCCAACGCTCGACGCTTTCGTTCTCCATCAGGTAGTCGACCGCCGGGATCGCCTGCTGGTTGGGGGCAGCCCCTGTGTAGAAGACGTTGCGCTGGCTTTCCTCACCCTCGTACTGCACGGGGTAGAAGAGGATCGAATTCAACTCCTCGAACACCGGCAGAACCGACTTGCGCGACACGGACGTCCAGCAACCGAAAACCGCCGAGACCTTGTCGACCGAGACCAGTTCGCGCGCTTTTTCGGCAAAGAGCGGCCAGTCGGACGCCGGGTCGACGACGACGGCCTCGAGCTTCTTGCCGAGCAGGCCGCCCTTCTTGTTCTGCTCGTCGATCA
Source organism: Ensifer sp. ZNC0028 (assembly GCF_000799055.1). Classification (NCBI taxonomy): domain Bacteria; kingdom Pseudomonadati; phylum Pseudomonadota; class Alphaproteobacteria; order Hyphomicrobiales; family Rhizobiaceae; genus Ensifer; species Ensifer sp. ZNC0028. The sequence goes on along the minus strand of NZ_JTLA01000065.1, from coordinate 22,387 downwards.
GCATCAGCATGGCGTCCTTCAGCGTCGTCTCCGAAATCGCCATGGTGCCGGAGAGCGAATGCAGGATGCCGACCTTGATCGTGTCGTCCGCGGCGAAAGCGCCGCTGAACACCGTTGTCGACAGGATGGCGGCCAGGAATGCGCCGGTCACGCTTGCCTTGATAGTCATCTGATGGAACCCCTCTCGTTCTGGAGCAACTGGCCTTTCGGTGCTTCTAGCCGCTGCTTGAGGGGATCATCGGACAGCCACGCTGCACTGCACATACGTCATTCTACGTAGGCGCCGGGGGCAAAGAGGAACGCGAGAGGTAGCCTGGCCGCGGGCAGTTGCATAGCAACGATGGCAGCGGCCTTGACCTTCCCATCGTTGGAAGCCCTAGAACCTGATCTGGCCGCAGGTCAGCGGGCGTGCGGCCTCGCCACATATTCGACGCGAATCGACTGGTAGCAGAGCGGCTATCGCCGGCCGTTGACGCAGGGGAATGCCGAAAGACATGACGTCCTCACTCCATCCGCATTGGGATTCTGCCCGGGAGAAACGTTCGCTCACCCTGCGCTTCGTTGCTTTCGCAATCCTGTTGGCAAGCCTGCTGCTCGGCGGCAATGCGGGTGCGGAACGCATGCACGCGGTCGTCGTCGTCAGCTACCTCGCCATCAGCGTGGCGTCGGTGGCGACGGCGCGTTATCTGCCCGGCCGCACCTCGCTGACAACCCTCTTCGTCGTTCTCGATGCGCTGTTGGTCGCGCTGCTGCTCTATGCCCATATTCTGGCCGGTCCGGTGACGGCGAACCACAATCTGACGACGACCAGCCTCGTCGTCGCCTTTATCCTGCTCGTCCATGTCGGCCTCAAGCTCGAGCGACGCCTGGTCCTGCTCTTTTCCGCCATTGTGCTTCTATCCTGGGTAACGATGCTGGCCATGACTGCGGCAAGGCACGATGCGTCCGGTCCGCTTTCGCTGCTCGGAGCGTTCTTCAACCAGGATCTTGGTTTGACCGTGAGCTTCGGCTTCACCGCCTTTGCCATCTATCTTCTTGCGCGCGACCACGACCGGACGCGCAAGGAAGCGTTGAAGGCCGACCAGCGGCGGCAAAATCTCTCGCGCTTCTTCTCGCCGCTGGTTGTTTCCGCGCTTCAGGAGAAAGGCGATGTGCTCGGCCTGGAGCGGCGCAGCGCCGCAATCATGTTCGTGGACCTGCGCGATTTCACCAGCTTTGCCGAGGCGGCACCGGCACCTGAACTCGCCTTCGTGCTTGCCGAATACCGCCAGCTCGTCTCGCAGACGATCTTCGAACACGGCGGTACGGTCGACAAGTTCATCGGCGATGGCGTCATGGCGGTCTTCGGCCAGCCGAGACCAAAGGAAGACGATGCCGACAGGGCGCTTGCCTGCGCGCTCGATCTCGTCGACATCCTCACGGACTGGAAGAACCACAACGCGCGCAACAACCATCCGGCGCTTGATGCCGGCATCGGCCTGCACTACGGCACCGTCGTAGGCGGCGTTCTCGACAGCGGCTGCCACAGCGAATTCACCGTCATCGGCGACGCGGTCAACGTCGCCCAGCGCCTGGAATCCATGACCAAGACGCTGCAGGTGCCGCTCGTCGTCTCCGCCTCGCTGATGTGCCGGCTTCAAGGACCCGCACCGGAGGCCGCATGGATATCGCACGAGGCGGTCGTGCTGCCGGGTCGTCGCCTTCCGGTCGACATCTGGTGCCTCCAACGGGAGACAGGGTCGGCTCACCCGAACGAAGACGAGCCCTCCGCCGTTCAGCAGTCGCTGACGATTACCGACCGCTGAAGCTGAGCTTGAAGCGCGTGGTGAAATCGCCGTCCCACCACATGGGGAAGTTGGTGCCCCATTTGTTGTTGTGGATGTTGAAGCGGACGCCTGAGGAATAGTCGGGCAAGTCCTTGCAGAAGGCCATGAACGGCCAGGACTGCGGCGCGACCAGCGGCGTGTCGAGATTTTCGACCAGGAGTTCTACACCGCCTTCCGTCTGCCCGCGAACAGCCGTGACCGCCTGCAACTGCGCACCACCCGCACGGGCAAAATTGTCGGTCGCATGCCAATGCCCCATCTTACGCACCCCCCACGCGGAACGCCCCTCGGGCGTGAACGACAGGAAGCTCGCTTCCGGCATGCGGTTGGCGTTCTTGCCGTAAAGCGTCAGCCGGATGTCTAGGCCGTCCTTGCCTGCGGAAAAGTCGATGGCGATTTCGGCCGGCGCACCCAATTGCTCCACAGCCTCGATGGGCATTTCCGCGACGATCGATGTCGCCGTCGTACCCCGAAGCCTGGGCGCATAGCTCTGAGACCGGGCCTCCGCGACATTGGCAAGCCCGGGCTTGTCGTGATCAAGTACCGCCCAGTCCATCCATTGGGTCAGGTAAGTATCCATATGCCGCCGCACGTCGCCGGCATCGTAGCTTTCGTAGCGATAGGCGATCAGCGAGCCCTTGTCGCCACGGACCGTCCGGCCGTCGGGCGCGATCAAGGCGGCGACATCGCCTGTGGCCGGATCGAGGTCGATGGTCCAGCCGCCCACGTGTAGCCGAGTGGCAGAATTCGCGGGTTCAGGACACGGTGGCGCGGCAAGCTCGACAAGCGCCGCTCCGGCACGCGCGGCATCTTCTCCGTCGAGTTCCGCCACCGCCTGTTCAAGATAGGCCCGCTGCTCCGCCCAGGAGGCCTCGGTATAGTGGAAGCGCTGATCGGATTTCCGTGCCGCCTCGAAGGCGGGGCGTGCCCAGGCTTTCTCGTCGCGCAGGAAGGATTTGATGTCGACGCCGCAGGTATGCTCGGCGACCAGCGCCAACTTGCGTCCGAACGCCTGGCGGCTTGCCGTCAACCGCTCCTCGGCGAAGCGGTCATAGAGCCGCTGCAGCGCCAGATAGCGGGCAATCTTTTCCGGATCGGTGCCGCTGCCGTGGATCCAGCTGTCGCCGAGTTCCTTCTCGACGACCGGGAAACGTTCGCGCGCCTCCCATATCAGTTTGCCGTAGTCCTCGAGCGTCGCTGCGCGCACGGCGGCACCGGGCTCGTGTCTGAGGATTTCGCGATAGGCTTCGGCCGCCTGCGACACGCTCTGCGGGCCGATATTGTCGCTGGTATGAGCGAAGCTCAGGCCATCGGAGAGACCCTCGGGGAAATACGTCTCGCCATAGGAGCGCTGGTACATGACGACGATTTCCTCGCCGCCCGCCGCCCGCCAGCGGAAAATATCCGGGATCTCCGGCGGCGGCGAGGCCGAGTTCACGCCGATATGCAGGAAGCGCACGCCGGCTTCTGCCAAGAGCGGCACCATGCCGAGCGTATGGCCGGGCACATCGGTCATCTTGGCGGCGATCGTCTTCAGGCCAAAGCGATGGTCGAGCTCCTGCGCGTAGGAAAGCCCCGCCTTGAAAAGGTCCGGCGACATCAGTTCCGTGTGGGTGGTGAAGGGCAGCGCATGCCAGCGGATCAGGCCGCGCTCGATCGCCTGCTCCAGCCGGGCGACCTCCTCCTTCGAACGTGAATTCAGATGATCCCAGATCAGCCAGGCGCCCGTCGTCCAGACGAACAGCGGCTCGTTCGGGTTCTCGTTGAAAAAATGCGCGCCCGTCTCGATCGCCTGCGGAATGAAGCGCTCGTGATACTGCTTGCGGATCTTCTCGGCGTGATCGGTAAAGCCGATATCGAGATGGGTCTTGAAGACGACGTGAATGCGTTTTTCGGTCATGTTCGCTACCTTCAGCCGACGGTGCCCCGCACGATCAGGCGGGTGTTGAGTGTCTCGGTAAACGGCGCGGCATCCGGTGCCCTGAGCCGCATGAGGATGAGGCGGACGAGCGCACGCACACGCTCTTCGAGGTCGATGCGCACGGTGGTGAGGTTGTAGCTCTTCCAGTGCGCCTGCGGGATGTCGTCGAAGCCGACGACCTTGACGTCCTCAGGCACCGAAAGCCCGAGCTCGTGGCGCAGCGCGTCGATCGCGCCGAAGGCACCAACGTCGTTGGCCGCGAAGATCGCATCGGCACCTTCGCCGATCCGGAAGAGATCGAGCGTCGCCTGGTAGGCGGTGTCATAGGTGTAGTCGCCGGCAAGCACGATCGGCGCATCCATGCCGCGCTCCGCGAGCGTCTCCTTCAGCGTGCGCTCGCGCTCGGCATTGGCGAGCGACTGCGCCTTGCCGCCGAGATAGGCGATGCGTCGCGCGCCATAGCCCTGAAGCAGGGCCACGGCCTGCTCGATGCCGTTCTTCTGCCGCACGAGCAGCCGGTCGTAAAGCGTGCCGGATGCAGCGCCCGCAAACTGCTTCACGTCGTCGTAGATCACGTAGATCGGTACGGCGCGGTCGAGAAAGCCGCAGAGCACGTCGGGCAGGATGTTCTCGGTAAAGGCGATCACCGAATCCGGATTGAAGCCGCGCATATAGGTGAGCAGGCGCGGATCCATGCTGAAATCGGCCTTGGCCTTGAAGAGCAGCGTGGCGAAGCCTTCCGCCTGCAGCGCCGTCGTCAATGCGTCGATCTCCTGGCTCTCCCAGGGGCTGCAGACGTCGGGCACGATCATGCCGACGAGATGCGAGCGGCCGGTCACCAGCGAACGCGCCGCCATGTCGGGCGTGTAGTTCAGTTCCCGCGCCACCTGCAGGATCCGGTCGCGCTTTTCCGGCTTCAGCGACGCATTCGGGTTGAAGGCGCGCGAGACCGCCACGCGGGAAACATTGGCCTCGCGCGCCACCTGGTCTGCGGTGGCTCGGGCAGCTTTCTTGTCGGCGCGCTCGTTCATCGATCCGTCACAAAATGAAAACGTGTTCATTTACAAAAGAGAGCAATGCGGCGATTTCGTCAAGCGGAATAGGTGTTCCGTCAAATTTTACGCGTAGAACACATGATCCATGTTGACAAAGATGAAAGCGTGTTCATTCTTGACCGTCGTCGGGACGCCGAACCTGGAGGAGGGACGGACTGTCGCAACCAGACACATAGGTCCTTGAGAGGATCGACCGGGAGGAGAAAACATGCGTACCAGGTTTCATTCCCTATTGCTCAGCGCAGCCGCGGCCATCGCCTTTGCAGCACCCGTGAGCGCCACCGAACTCAACATTACCTGCCGCTGCATCATCGGCGGCGTAAACAGCGGCATGGCCGAGTGGATCGAAAAGAAGGTCATTCCGGCCTTTACCGAGAAGATGAAGGCCGAAGGCAAGGACGTCACCGTCAAGCTCACCCAGTTCGGCGGCGAGGACGAGCAACTGACACAGCAGCTCGCGCTCGATTTCTCCACTGGTGCCGGCCCTGACGTCTCCGGCTTCGACGGCTTCCTGATCCCGAGCTTCGTCCAGGGCAATCTCCTGAAGTCGCTCGAGGAAGTAGCCGGCCCAGACGTTCCGAAATGGGAAGGCTGGCAGCATATTTCCGACGGCACCAAGGCGCTGATGAGCTACCAGGGCAAGCCCTATGGCATCGCGCTCGGCACCGACGCCCGCATGATCTTCGTGCGCAAGGACCTGTTCAAATCGGCCGGCCTCGATGCCGACAGCTGGCAGCCGAAGTCCTGGGATGAGTTGCTCGACGCCGCCCGCAAGATCAAGGCCGCCGCCCCCGACAGCTTCCCGCTGCAGCTGAACGCCGGGGTCTCCATGGGCGAAGCGACGACCATGCAGGGCTACTGGATGGCGCTGCTCGGTACCGGCGAACAGGTCACCGACGACAGCGGCAAATACATCGTCTCAAGCCAGGGCATTCTCGACACGCTGAAGCTCTACAAGACCATCTATGTCGACGACAAGCTCGGCGACCAGCGCGCGCAGCTGCTGGCCGACGGCCGCAACCGCACCTTCGCCAATTTCCGCGACGGCAAGACGGCGATGCTCGTCGAGGGCGACTGGTTCTATCGCTCGGTGACGGCGCCCGGCGCCGAATTCGCCGTCGCCGATCGCGACAACACCATGACCTGGAAGAAGATGCCCGCCGCAGCACCCGGCAAGGGCCTGCGCGGCCAGGACTTCGTCACCATGTCCGGCGGCACCGGCTTCGTCATCAATCCGCATACGGACGCGCCTGCCGAAGCCTGGGCGCTGCTGTCCTTCATGAACAGCAAGGAGCAGCTCGACGCCTTCCAGGAAATCCAGCCGGCCATCCGCATCCGCGACGACGTGGCGATCCCGAACTCGCCGTTCCTGACGGAAACGGCAACGACGCTTTTGCCGATCACCACGGCGCGCCCGAACGACGCCAACTACAACAAGGTCTCGACCGAGATCCAGCGCATGACCGAAAGCGTCGTTTCCGGCGAGCTTTCGCCTGAAGACGCAATGGCCCAGTACAAGGCGGCCGTCATCGCCATCGTCGGCGAAGAAAACACCGTCAGCACGCTCTAGCGCCAATGCGGGATGCGACCGCAACGCGGCCCGCACCCCGCTTCGATCCAACGACAGAGCGCCCGGCTGCCATCCGTGGCCGGGCTCCCGATCCAGGATATGGGCATGAAACGCGCATGAAGAAATTCTCCCTGCTTTCGACGCGCGCCGGCGCGCTTTTCCTGGCACCGGCGTCGGCCCTCGTCGGGGTCTTCGTCATCATTCCCTTCTTCTGGGTGATCTTCGTATCCTTCACCAACCGCACACTGCTGGGGCGCACGGCCGTCGATCCCGATTTCGTCGGCCTGCAGAACTATTTCGCACTCTTCAATCCCGCGACCTTCTTCACCCGCGGCCAGTTCGGCTTTTCGCTGATCCTGACGATCCAGTTCGTGCTGCTCTCGGCCCTGATCGGCCAGGCGCTGCTCGGTCTGCTGCTCGCCTGGCTCAGCCAGACGGTGACGCCGACGCTCAAGTCCTTCCTGCAGACGGCTGTCATCGCCGCCTGGATCCTGCCGGAAGTGGTGATCGGCTTCGCCTGGTTCGCCTTCCTCGACTACGACAACGGCACGCTCAACATGATCCTGCGCGGTCTCGGCCTGCCGCCCGGCGACTGGCTGTTGCAGCAACCGTTCTGGGTGATCGTGTTCTTCAACACCTGGCGGGGTGCCGCCTTCTCGATGATGCTGTTCAACTCGGCCTTCCAGTCGATCCCGCCAAGTTATTTCCAGGCGGCAGATGTGGCCGGCGCCACCTCCTGGCAGAAGCTGCGCGACATCGCGCTGCCGCTGATCCGCGGCCATGTCGTCACCGACCTGATCCTCATCACCATGTGGACCTTCAACGTCTTCACGCCGTTCCTGCTCACCCATGGCGGGCCGTCCTATCGCACCGAAATCCTCTCGATCTACACCTACCGCATCGCCTTCAAGGATTTCGAGTTTGGCAAGGGAGCCGCCGTCGGCGTCGTCATCATGCTGATCAACCTGGCATTCGCCCTCGTCTATCTTCGGCTTGCCCACAAGAAGCCGGTGGAGGCGGAATGATGCGGAAGAAAACTCAAAACATCTTCGTGCGGCGCACAGTCTTTGCGGCCGCTGCCACCTTCCTCGGCACGGTCTTTGCGCTACCGCTCGTCTGGTTCGTCTTTGCGCCGTTCAACGCCCGCGCCGAACTCGGCCTTGCCATCCCCTCGCCTTTCACGCTTTCGAATTTCGCCACGGTCTTTGAGAACACCTTCGCGATGCAGGCGCTTTTGAACAGCCTGATACAGGCGGCGGGAGGCGTGGTGCTGGTCGGCGCGGCGGCGACGCTTGCGGCCTATGCCCTGTCGCGCTCGCCGATCCCGGGCAAGAGCGCCGTCACCTATATCCTGCTGCTCTTCTCGTCGGTCGTTTCAGGCTCGGCGGCGATGGTGCCGATCTTCCTGATCATCTCGGCAGCGGGTCTGATCGATACCCATCTCGCCGTCATCCTCGTCTTTGCCGGCGGGCTGTTGCCGACGGCGATGTTCATTCTTCGCGATTTCATCGACGCCATCCCGCGCTCCTATGAGGAGAGCGCCATGGTCGCCGGCGCCTCGCCACTCCAGGCCTTCTTCGATGTGGCGCTGCCGGTCATCCGGCCGGGCATCGTCGTGGTCGTCGTCTGGGCCTTCGTCAACATCTGGGGCAGCTTCCTCATCCCCTTCATCCTGTTGCGCAGCGACAAGCTGATGCCGGCATCCGTCGCGATCTACTCCTTCTATTCGGAGGCCGGCACGCCGATCGTCACGCTGCTGGCTGCCTATTCGCTGATCTATTCGCTGCCCGTCATCGCCCTCTATCTCTTCGTGAATTGGAAATTCGGTTTCCGGTTCTTCGGTGGCATCAAGTCGTAATCGGAAATCTGTCATGGCCTCTGTCGAATTCCAGAACATCTCCAAGACCTTCGGCGCTTTCGTCGCCGTGCCCGACATCAGCTTCCAGATCGCCGACGGCGAATTCATCTGCCTGCTCGGCCCGTCGGGCTGCGGCAAGACGACGAGTCTGCGCATGATCGCCGGTCTCGAAACGCCAACCTCTGGCCGGGTGATGATCGGCGGCCGCGACGTCACCTACCTGCATCCGAAGGACCGCGGCATCTCGATGGTCTTTCAGGACTATGCGCTCTACCCGCACATGAACATCGCCGACAACATCGCCTATCCCTTGAAGGTTCGCGGCGAGCAGGAGATCAAGCGTCACGCCCGCGCCAAGGAAGTGGCCGACGTGCTCAAGATCGGCGACCTGATGAAGCGCCTGCCGAGCCAGATCTCCGGCGGCCAGCAGCAGCGCACGTCGCTGGCGCGTGCGCTGGTCTATCCGAGCGAGGTCTATCTGTTCGACGAGCCGCTTTCGAACCTCGACGCCAAGCTGCGCCTCGAAGCCCGCGGCTTCCTCAACCACCTGCAGCGCGATATGGGCATGACCGCCGTCTACGTCACCCACGATCAGGCCGAAGCCATGGCGCTCGCAACCCGTATCGCCGTCATGGACAAGGGCCGGATCGTGCAGTTCGCGCCGCCGATCGAGATCTACCGCCGGCCCGCAACGACCTTCGTCGCCAACTTCGTCGGCAATCCGCCGATGAACCTGGTGCCGGTCGAGGCATCGATCGGCGAAGGCGCGCTGCATCTCAGGGCCGATGGCCTTCAGCTTGCGTCGATCACGCCTACCGACGCCATCGCCAAAGCGGCGAAATCAGGCAGGATGACGCTCGGCGTCCGCCCCGAACATCTGCGCATCGCGGCCGCAGGCGACCCGAACGTGGTTTCCGGCGAACTCTTCGCCAACGAGAACATGGGACCGGAAAGCCTCGTCACGTTGGAGCGCGGCGACAACGGTCGCGTCACCGCGCGCATCTTCACCGACGACGAGATCAAGGTCGGAACGTCAGTCCATCTCGCCTTCGACGCAAGGCACATCACCCTCTTCGACGACAGCGGCGCGCGAATCCCGGCCGCCGACGAACGCTGAGGCCGCCATGCAGGAATTTTCGGTGCGGATCACCCGTAAGCATCAGGCTGCCGATCCCTATTTCTATCTGCCCTTCGAGGTACCCGATGGGGTGACGCGCATCGACGCCACGCTAAGCTATCCGAAGGCGGAAGATTGCATCATCGATCTCGGCGCGCTCGATCCGCGGGCGACCGAGTATCCGACCAGCCGAGGTTTTCGCGGCTGGAGCGGCGGAGCGCGCGACCGCTTCTTCGTCGCCACCGACGACGCCACGCCCGGTTACATCCACGGCGAGATGCCGCCCGGCCAGTGGAAGGTGATGCTCGGCCTCTACAAGATCCCCGAAGAAGGCGCCGAAGTGCGCGTGACGGTCGATTTCGACAAAAGCCCGCGCTCCATCGTGCCGCAGCCGGAAAGAACGTTCCCGGTGCGCAAACATGCCGGATGGTATCGCGGCGATCTGCACTGCCATACCTTCCACTCGGACGCGGCCGGCTCGCCCGAATTGCTGCACGCCGCCGCCAAACAGGCGGGGCTCGATTTTCTTGCGGTTGCCGACCACAACACCATCACCCAGCGGCGCTATTTTCACCCGCATTCCTCCGCCGACCTCGTCTTCGTCCGTGCCATGGAAATCACCACCGCGGTCGGCCACGCCAATGTCTTCGGCGTCGACGACTGGATCGATTTTCGCATGACGAGGCCGGAACATGCCCACACGCTCGCAAGCATGGTGCATGAGCGCGGCGGCCTGCTCTCGGTCAACCACGACAAGCCGACCATCCCCTGGGACTACGACCTGCCTGAGATCGACTGCATGGAGGTCTGGCAGTCCCATTGGCTGGCGTGGAACTCGGTTTCGCTCAAGCGCTACCAGCAGCGTCTTGCCTCCGGCCTGAAGATCTCGGCGATCGGCGGCAGCGATTTCCATCAGCCGGCGCGGCTGATGCCCGAGGGACCGCTGGTTCTTGCTCGGCCGACGACGGTTCTCTATCTGAATGAGCTTTCCGAAGACGCCGTGCTCGGGGCCATGAAATCAGGTCACGGCTATGTCACGGAAAGCCCAACCGGGCCGCATCTGGAACTCGTTGCCAACGGCCAGCCGATGGGATCGACGGTAGCTGGCCCGGTGACTGCAGAGGCTTTGGTTCGCGGCGCCCGCGGTGACAGGCTGCTGTGGCTCGACGCGTCAGGCATCGTCAGCGAACAGGTGATCGAGGCCGACGATTGGACCGGCCACTATGCCGGTTCGCCTGATCGCTTCCTGCGGACCGAAATCGTCGCGGTCGCAAGCCGCGAGACGATCGTTGCCGAGTTCCGCGACGCATTCGCCGGCAAAAGCCTACCCTGGCAGCTTTCCGAGGAGGATATCGCCCGCCAGACGATCCGCCGGGCGATCAGCAACCCAATCTATTGCCGCGCTGGCTGACGCACGCTTCCTGCTCTCGTTTGAATTGGTTTCCACGGCATCAACTAGCGCCTGCCGTCCGTTGACCTATGGTCATTGGGAACGGGCCGCCCCAGTCTGCCCTTCCCGCAAATTTTTCGTTTGCAGCAATTTTAAGCAGAAATCTTCCGTGCTAAGAAAAGAGGCATAAATTCCCTCGACGGCACGTTAGGACACCCATGGCGGCACGCCAGCGCATCATTCCCATAAGGCGGGAATACAATCGTTGGGTCGCCAACCAGACGCTTGAAGACTATGCGCTGCGCTTCACCGCCAAGAGCGCGCGACGCTTCTCCTCCGAACGCATTTCACAGACCGCCATCGGCGCCATCTCCTTCCTGGCGCTGGAAGCGATCGGCGGCGCCATCACCATGTCCTACGGCACGACCAATGCGATCGTCGCGATCGTTGTCGCCAGCCTGATGATCCTGACTGTCGGGCTGCCGATCAGCCGTTATGCGATCCGCCACGGCGTCGACATCGATCTTCTGACCCGCGGCGCCAGCTTCGGCTACATTGGCTCGACGGTGACCTCGCTGATTTATGCCAGCTTCACCTTCATCCTCTTTGCGATCGAGGCCTCGATCATGTCGGGCGCGCTCGAACTGGCGCTCGGTATTCCCCTGTGGATCGGCTACATCCTGAGCGCAGTCGTCGTCATCCCGCTCGTCACCCACGGCGTGCGGCTGATCAGCAAGTTCCAGTTGATCACGCAGCCGTTCTGGATCGTGCTCAACGTCCTGCCCTTCGTCTTCATCGCCTTCGCCGATTGGGAGAAGGTCGGCTCCTGGCTTGCCTATTCGGGCATGCATCATGCTTCAGGGCCGCCCGGCACGTTCGCGCCCTTTAACCTCATCGAATTCGGCGCAGCGTCTGCCGTGATCTTCGCGCTGATGGCGCAGATCGGCGAACAGGTCGACTTCCTGCGCTTCCTGCCGCCGGATGGCCAACGCAAACTGCACCACCGCATCGCCGTATTTCTTGCCGGCTCCGGCTGGGTGATCGTCGGCGCGCCAAAGCTTCTCGCCGGCTCGTTCCTCGTCGTTCTGGCGCTTTCGAGCGGCGTTCCCTCGACTAGGGCCGCCGATCCGGCGCAGATGTACTACACCGCCTTCGGCTACATGATCCCCTCCGATACGGCTGCACTTCTGCTGATGGTCGCCTTCGTCGTCGTGTCGCAGTTGAAGATCAACGTCATGAACGCCTATGCCGGGTCGCTCGCCTGGTCGAACTTCTTCTCGCGGCTGACCCACAGCCACCCGGGCCGCGTCGTTTGGCTGGTGTTCAACGTCGCGATCGCGCTTCTGTTGATGGAACTCGGCATCTACCGGCTGCTCGAAGAAACGCTCGGCGTCTTCTCGATCATCGCCATGGCCTGGCTCTGCACGATTTCGGCCGACCTCTTCGTCAACAAGCCGCTTGGTTTGTCGCCGCCGGGCATCGAGTTCAAGCGCGCCCATCTCTATGACATCAACCCTGTCGGCCTCGGCGCCATGGCGATCTCGGCGACGGTGGCACTGACAGCGCATTTCGGCGCCTTCGGCGAAATCGCTGCCTCGCTCGCCCCCTATATCGCGCTGGTCGCCGCCTTCATCGCCTCGCCTGCGATCGCTTGGGCGACCGACGGCAAGTTCTACCTCGCGCGCAAGCCGCGCCGGAGCTGGGCGAACCGGACGGACATCACCTGCTCGATCTGCGAGCACCCGTTCGAACCGGAGGACATGGCCTGGTGTCCTGCCTATGCGGCGCCGATCTGCTCGCTCTGCTGCTCGCTCGATAGCCGCTGCCATGACATGTGCAAGCCGAAGGCCCGCTTCAACGCTCAGGTCGCGACCGTGGCCAACACCCTGCTTCCCCGCACCGTCACCGAGAAGCTCGCGACGCGGCTCGGCCGCTACGCGATCTCTGCGGTGCTGTCGATCGCCGGCATCGGCCTCATCCTCGCAATGATCGCCCACCAGACCGCCGGCGCATCCCCGGAGGTCGCGGCCGTCGTCGAGCGCACCGTCGCCGTCGTCTTCTTCGTCTTTGCCGTGCTCGCCGGCATCGTCTCGTGGTTCTACGTGCTTGCCCATGACAGCCGCGTGGTCGCCGAGGAAGAATCATCCCGGCAGAACACGTTGCTCCTGAAAGAAATCGCCGCCCACAAGAAGACCGACGCAGCCCTGCAGCAGGCGAAGGAAACGGCGGAGGCCGCCAACCGCGCCAAGAGCCGCTATGTCGTTGGCCTCAGCCATGAACTCCGAACGCCGCTCAACGCCGTGCTCGGCTACGCCCAGGTGCTGGAGCGCGACGAGACGATACCGCCGGCGCGCCAGGGCGCGATCAAGGTCATCAAACGCAGCGCCGATCACCTCTCCGGCCTGATTGACGGCCTCTTGGATATCTCCAAGATCGAGGCCGGCAAGCTGCAGGTCTATTCCAACGAGATCAACATTCACGACTTCCTCGACCAGATCGTCGAGATGTTCCGGCCGCAAGCGCTAGCCAAGGGCATCAGCTTCGAGCACGAGCGCGCCGCCAGCCTGCCGCGCTACGTAAAGACCGACGAGAAGCGCCTGCGCCAGATCCTCGTCAACCTGCTTTCCAACGCCTTGAAATTCACCGAGCGCGGCGGCATCCGTCTGGATGTCGCCTATCGCAGTCAGGTGGCGACCTTCACGGTTGCCGACAGCGGCCGCGGCATTGCCGACAAGGACCTACCGCGCATCTTCGACCCCTTCCAGCGCGGCGAGGCCGAACATCAAGGCAGCATGCCGGGCCTCGGCCTCGGCCTCACGATCACGCGGCTTTTGACGCAGACGCTTGGCGGCGAAATTTTAGTCACCAGTGCGCTTGGGCAAGGCACCAGCTTCCGGGTGCGGCTGATGCTGTCGGCGGTCGATCGTCCGCTACCTCCCGCAGCCCCGCGCCGCATCACCTCCTATCTCGGCCCGCGCCGCACCATCATTGTCGTCGACGACAACGCCGACCATCGTGACCTCATGCGCGAAATCCTCGTGCCGATGGACTTCACGGTGCTGACCGCCGCGTCCGGAGCCGATTGCCTGGCGCTGCTTCAAGACCTCGGCGCCGACCTCTTTCTCATCGATATCTCGATGCCGGCCATGAGCGGCTGGGAGCTTGTCGATCGGCTGCGCCAGGGCGGACAGATCGCACCGATCATCATGCTGTCGGCCAATATCGGCGACGGTTCGGCGACCGGAGCGTTCCGCGGCCACAGCGACACGCTCGCCAAGCCCTTCCCCGTCGGCCAACTCGCCGACAAGCTCGCCGTGCACCTTGGCCTTACCTGGGTTCACGAGGGAGAGGAGAAGCAAGCCGGCCCGGCACCGGCCACAAAACCGCTGATGCGCCCCGACGCCTATCACGTCGAAGAACTGATCCGCCTTGGAGAGATCGGCTACGTCAGGGGCATCGAGGCCAAGCTGACGGAGATTGCCCTGCAGCCCGAACACCAGCCCTTCGCCGAGGCCGCCCGCGCCTATGTGCAGGCCTTCGACCTCTCGGGCTACGACGCCTTCCTCAAGAACAACGCGGCCAACGGAGACGACGCCCATGGCTGAGACCAGCGACCGCCGCGACATCGTGCTTCTCGTCGACGATTCCCCGGAGGCGCTCGGCTTCCTGACGGAAGCGCTGGAGCAATCCGGCTTTTCCGTGCTGATCGCGACCTCCGGCAACGCCGCCCTTTCGATTGCCGAGCGCATCACGCCCGACGTCATCCTGCTCGATGCCGTCATGCCCGGCATCGACGGCTTCGAGACCTGCCGCCGCCTCAAGGGCAACGCCGCCGTCGGCCAGACGCCGGTGCTGTTCATGACCGGGCTGACAGAGACCGAACACGTGGTGCGCGCGCTCGAGGCCGGCGGCGTCGACTATCTGACCAAGCCGATCAACATCGACGAGTTGAGGGCGCGCATTCGCGTCCATCTCTCCAATGCCCGCTCGGCCCAGAGCGCAAGGGTCGCCCTCGACGCGGCCGGCCGCCACCTGCTCGCGGTGCGTAGCGACGGGAGCGTCTGCTGGTCGACGCCGCAGGCAACGCGTCTCGTCAACGCCGCAACCGGCCGCGACGATGGCATGGCAATCGTCACCCGGCGCATCGCGGGCTGGATGGCAACCCGCCTGCGCGCCAGCGTGCCCGAAGACGGCAGCTTCACGCTCGACCAGCCGGAGCAGTCGTCGCTGCAGATATCCTTCCTCGGCTCGATCGGTCCGAATGAACACCTCTTCCGCCTCACGGCCGAAAATCGCCGCTCAGA
Organism: Ensifer sp. ZNC0028; assembly: GCF_000799055.1. Lineage (NCBI taxonomy): Bacteria > Pseudomonadati > Pseudomonadota > Alphaproteobacteria > Hyphomicrobiales > Rhizobiaceae > Ensifer > Ensifer sp. ZNC0028. Next base: position 7,346 of record NZ_JTLA01000065.1, on the reverse strand, counting down.
CGATGCGGTGTTGCGTCAGCACTTCGCATTGACCCCCAGGGAATCGGAGGTGCTGCTGTGGATCGCCAAGGGCAAAGCGAACCGCGACATCGGCGAGATCCTCGGCCTGAGCGCGCGCACCGTCACCAAGCATCTGGAGCAGATCTATGTGAAGCTCGGTGTCGAGAACCGGGCGTCCGCCGCGGTGAAAGCCACGCAGGTTCTGCACGGAATATGACGCCGCGAACGGAACATCCGCCGCCGTCACACGTTCGGCTGGTTATCCAGATGCCCTTTTTGTAAGATCGACGCCCTGGAGGGAGGGTTGCGTCCATGCCCCAATGGTTGCTGCTTGTCGCCATGACCGCACTCGCTGCCGGCGGTGCGCGCGCAGACGAAGGCGCTTTCCTGAAGACGCTCGGCGGCAACTGGGCGGGAACAGGAACGGTGCGCATCCGCACCAACCTGTCGCCGGTCAATGTCACCTGCAGCTTCAATTCCGAGGCCAGCGGCCTTGCCCTGTCGATGGAGGGCGTCTGCCGCGGCCTGCTCGTGATCTCGCGCTCGGTCGACGCGAAGCTGCGCTATTCCGGCTCGACCTATAGCGGCTCCTATCTCGGCCCGCGCGGCGGGCGCGCCGGCCTTAATGGCAGCCGGCGCGGCGACGCGATCAACCTCACCATCCGCTGGGCCAAGGAAGTCAACGGCGACCGCAGCGCCGACCTCACCTTGCGCAAGATCGGCGCCAATGGAATGCGGTTGACGACCATCGATGTCGATCCCGCTTCGGGAAAGCGGGTGGTGACGAGCGAGATCAATCTCAAGCGAAAATAGGCCGCCCCACCGGAGCGGCCTTGGCCGGCGATCAGGCCGCAGCCGTGGTGCGATTGTCGAAGTCGGTGGTCCATTGCAGCGACGGGCGCTCGCCGCAGCGCTCGACCCAGGCATTGACGACGGCGCTATCGGGCGTTGCCGCCGGATACCAGGCAAAGGGCGAGTGCAGCAGAAGGTCGACGGCCGTATAGCGGTCGCCCATCAGATAGGGACTGTCCTTCAAGGCGTTTTCGAGCCGCTCTGCGATTTCCGCCGGGCCGCGGAACGTGGCGTCGAGATAGGGGTGCGAGAGCCCGGCAGCGTGGGTGATCAGCACCGGCTCGACGACGCCGGCATACCAGGCAAGCCAGCTCAGATACCGACCGCGCTGCGGGTCGCCCGCAACCGGCGCCATCTGCTTTTCCGGAAAGAGATCCGTCAGGTACTGGATGATCGCGATGCTCTCCCAGAGCACGACGCCGTCATGGACGAGCAGCGGAACCTTGCCTTCCGGATGCGGGTTCTTCGGATCCTTGCGGCCGCTGCCATCGCCTCGAGTGATATCGACGATCTCGATCGCGACCTTGTCCACGGCGTCGAGTTCGCGAAGCAGGGTGATGATGCGCGACGAGCGCGAGCGCGGGGCGTGAAAGAGTGTCAGCATGGTCTGGTTCCTCGGTTGCGTTTGGCAATGCGGATCTTATACAGTCGGCCAACTGCCAGTTTTCGTCAGTAGGCTTCCTCTATCCTCCAAAGTCATGGCCCGCAGTGATCGTCTGTTCCGCCTGCTCCAGGCGCTTCGCACACTCCCCTCCCCGGTAACGGCCGCGCGCCTCGCCGAGGAAACGGGCGTGTCGTTGCGCTCGCTCTATCGGGACATCGACAGCCTGCGCGCCGCCGGCGCCGTCATCGACGGCGAGCGCGGCTTCGGCTACCGGCTGACGGAGGACATCGCCTTGCCGCCACAAACTTTCACGCGCCTGGAGATCGAGGCACTGGTGCTCGGCCTTGCCGAGGTGCAGCACATGGGAGAGCCGGATCTCGCGGCCGCAGCAGGCGCCGTGCTTTCCAAGATAACGGCGACACTGCCCGATCGGTTGCAGCGCCAGGCGCTGCATGCGGCATCGCAGGTCTACCGCTTCGAGCGCCGGGAGCCGCCGGTTGCCGATGTCGCTCTTTTGCGTGAGGCCTGCTGGCAGGAGCGAGCAATCATGATCGGCTATGTCGACGCCGACCAGCAGCGGACCGACCGACAGGTCCTGCCGCTGGCGATCGTCTATCTCGAGCGGATGCTGGTGCTGCTTGCCTGGTGCTGCCTGCGCCAGGATTTCCGCAAGTTCCGCGTCGACCGCATCGTCGATGTCGCGATGACGGAGGAGAGTTTCCGCCCGCGCCGGGTGCCGATGCTCCGGGATTTCGTCGCCTATCTGAACGCCGGTGCGCCTGAGACGTCGAAGATGACCTTGAGCGGCCAGTAGCCCCAAACGAAAACGCGGCCCGTGTTGCCACGAGCCGCGTCCGGACTGCATTCGCAGTCATGCCTTGGGAGGCAAACTTATTCCGCGGGCTGCAATGCCGGCTGCGGCAAGGCTTCCGGCGTGCGGCCACCAAGGACCGCGGCCATCTGTGCCTCGTCGAGTTCCCCTTCCCACTTCGCAACGACGATGGTTGCGACCGCATTGCCGACGAAGTTGGTCAGCGCGCGGCATTCCGACATGAAGCGGTCGATGCCGAGGATCAGCGCCATGCCGGCGACCGGTACGGCCGGGACGACCGAGAGCGTCGCCGCGAGCGTGATGAAGCCGGCGCCGGTGATGCCGGCGGCACCCTTGGAGCTCAGCATCGCGACGAGCAACAGCAGCACCTGATCGCCGAGCGACAGCGGGATGTCCATCGCCTGGGCGATGAAGAGCGCGGCCAGCGTCATGTAGATGTTGGTGCCGTCGAGGTTGAAGGAGTAGCCGGTCGGGATGACCAGGCCGACGACCGAGCGCTTGCAGCCGGCCTTTTCCATCTTGCTCATCAGGCCCGGAAGGGCTGCTTCCGACGAGGAGGTGCCGAGAACGAGCAGCAGCTCTTCCTTGATGTAGCGGATGAGCGCCACGATCGAGAAACCGTTGTAGCGGGCAACGGCGCCGAGAACGATGAACACGAAGAGGAAGGACGTGATGTAGAAGGTGCCGATCAGCATCGCGAGGTTGGCGATCGAGCCGACGCCGTACTTGCCAATGGTGAAGGCCATCGCACCGAAGGCTCCGATCGGGGCCGCCTTCATCAGGATGCCGACGAGCTTGAACACCGGCAGCGTCAGCGCATGCAGGAAGTCGACGACGGGCTCGGCCTTCTTGCCGACCATGGCGAGCGACAGGCCGAAGAGCACGGAGATGAACAGCACCTGCAGAATGTCGCCATCGGCGAAGGCACCGACCAGCGTCGTCGGGATGATGCCCATCAGGAAACCGGTGATCGTCTGCTCATGCGCCTTCTCGGCATAGGTCGTGACAGCCTTGACGTCGAGCGAGGCGGGATCGATGTGCATGCCGGCGCCCGGCTGGACGACATTGGCGACGATCAGGCCGATGATCAGCGCGAGCGTCGAAAACGTCAGGAAATAGATCATCGCCTTGCCGGCGACGCGGCCGACCTTGGCAAGATCGGTCATGCCAGCAATGCCGGTCGCGACCGTCAGGAAGATGACCGGCGCGATGATCATCTTGACGAGGCGGATGAAGGCGTCGCCAAGCGGCTTCAGCTCGGTGCCGAGCGACGGATAGAAATGGCCGAGCAGGATGCCGGCGGCGATCGCAACCAGCACCTGGACATAGAGATGGCGATAGAAAGGTGTCTTGCCGCGCGGTTCCGCGGATTGTTCGATAATCATGAGATCCTCCACTGGACCCAGTCCGGCGTCATGCCGGGCCTCCCGGGTCAATTTCCGATGCGCGACAGCTCGGGCTGTCATGAGGATGTCATTTGCAACGGCCGTGCCAGTTCGCCGCGGCAGGAACCAAGCCTTTGAATTGATGAGGATGTTTTGTGCGGGCGACTTGGTGCGCACAAAGAGTTGAGCGGATTTCCGCACAAGCTATCTGGAAGCCTGAGCGAAAAAATGCACAATTGGGCCATGTTCGATGCCCTCTCCGCCCCCCTCAATCTGGCAGATCTCGACCAGTCGATGCGCCGCACCTGGCTGGTCTTTGCCGGCCTTGCCGTCGCGCTGCTTGTCGCCGCGCTCCTGCTTGCCGGCGAATACGGCCGAAGCCAGGCACTCGAAGCGGTCGATGCCCAAAGCCGGATCGATGCCAATCTGAAGGCCTCGCTGCTGCGCGCCGTGCTCGAGCGCCAGCGCTCGACGCCGCTGGTGCTGGCCGACGATGTCGAGGTGAAGGCGGCCCTTTCGACCCGCAGCCCAGAGGCGCTGCAGCGGCTGGACGAAAAGCTTCAGGCGCTGGCGGCCAACACCGACGCCGCTGTCATCTACGTGATCGGCCTTGATGGCGTCGCGGTCGCTGCCAGCAACTGGCGCGAGCCGACGAGTTTCGTCGGCAACGACTATGCCTTCCGCGAATATTTCCGCATGGCGATGCGCGACGGCAAGGCCGAGCATTTCGCCATGGGCAACGTCAGCAAGCGGCCCGGCCTCTATATCTCCCGGCGGGTCCAGGGTCCTGACGGTCCGATCGGCGTCGTCGTCGCCAAGCTCGAGTTCGACGACGTGGAAGCCGAATGGCTCGCCTCCGGCAAGCCGGTCTACGTCACCGACCGGCGCGGTATCGTGCTGATCACCAGCTTTCCCTCCTGGCGTTTCATGACGACGAGGACCATTCCGCGCGATCGCGTCGCCGCCATCCGCGACAGCCTGCAGTTCGGCGATGCCTCGCTGCTGCCGCTGCCCTTCCGAGACATCGAGCCGACGAGCGACGGCTCCAGCGAGTTGCGCGCGCTTTTGCCCGGCGACAGCGAACGGCGGTTCCTCCGAGTCGAAACCATGGTGCCGACCACAAGCTGGCGGCTGGAGCAACTGGCGCCGCTCGACGGCGCAATCTCGGCGGCAACCCGCGAGGCCCGGCTGATTGCGCTCGCCCTCCTCGCACCGCTGCTCGCCCTTACCGCCTTCCTCCTGCGCCGCCGCCAGACGCTGGCGCTCGTCTCAGCGCGCGATCGCGCCGCCCGCGACGAGTTGGAAACCCGTGTGGCGGAGCGCACCCATGATCTCAGCCTTGCCCGCGATCATCTCGAAACGGAGATCGCCGACCATCGGCGCACCGGCGAAAAGCTGCAGGCGGTGCAACAGGAGCTCGTCCAGGCGAACCGACTGGCGATCCTCGGCCAGGTAGCAGCCGGCGTCGCCCACGAGATCAACCAGCCGGTCGCGACCATCCGCGCCTATGCCGACAACGCCCGCACCTTCCTTGACCGGGGCCAGCAGCAGACGGCGGTCGAGAACCTCGTCAGCATCGCCGAACTGACCGACCGGGTCGGCACCATCACCGACGAACTCAGAAGCTTTGCCCGCAAGGGCCGCTTCGTCGCCGAACCGACGCCGATGCGCGACGTGATCGAAGGGGCGATGTTGTTGCTGCGCAGCCGCTTTGCCGGCCGCATGGATGCGATCGTCATCGACCTGCCGGAAAATGGCCTCCGCGTGCTCGGCAGCCGCATCCGGCTGGAACAGGTGCTGATCAATCTTCTCCAGAACGCGCTGGAAGCGCTCGGCGCGCGTGCCGACGCCGAGATCCGCGTGCGCTGCGAGGACAGCCCCTCCGGGACGGTTTCGCTCGTCGTTGCCGACAACGGCCCGGGCATTGCCCCGCATATCCGCGAGGATCTGTTCACGCCGTTCAACACCTCGAAGGACGAGGGCCTCGGCCTCGGCCTTGCCATCTCCAAGGAGATCGTCGCCGATTATGGCGGCGATATCACCGTCGACACCAGCGACAAGGGCACCGTCTTCACGGTTCGCCTGAAGAGGGCCTGAGCGATGCAGCCGACCGTCTATCTCGTCGACGACGACACCCATCTGCGCAAGGCGATGACGCAGACGCTGGAACTCGCCGGCCTCACCGTCATCCCGTTTGCCAGCGCCGCCGAAGCGTTGAAGACGCTCGATGCCAATTTCGACGGCATCGTCGTCAGCGATATCCGCATGCCGGGCATCGACGGCCTCGCCTTCTTCCGCCGTATCGAAGCCTTCGACGCAGACCTGCCGGTGATCCTGGTGACCGGTCATGGCGATATCCCGATGGCAGTGCAGGCGCTTCAGGACGGCGTCTACGACTTCATCCCCAAACCCTTTGCCGCCGACCGACTGGTGCAGAGCGTGCATCGGGCGCTGGAAAAACGCCGGCTCGTGATGGAAAACCGCGCGTTGAAGCGGGCCGCCGAGACGGCCGGCGACAGCCTGCCGCTGATCGGCCAGACGCCGGCCATGGAGCACCTGCGCCAGACCATCCGGCACATCGCCGATACCGATGTCGACGTGCTCGTCGCCGGCGAGACCGGCAGCGGCAAGGAGGTGGTGGCGACGCTGCTTCACAATTGGAGCCGCCGCCGTAACGGCAACTTCGTGGCGCTGAATTGCGGCGCGCTCCCCGAAACGGTCATCGAAAGCGAACTCTTCGGCCATGAACCGGGCGCCTTCACCGGCGCCTTGAAGAAGCGCATCGGACGGATCGAGCATGCGAGCGGCGGCACGCTGTTCCTCGACGAGATCGAGGCGATGCCACCGGCAACGCAGGTGAAGATGCTGCGCGTTCTGGAAGCGCGCGAGATCACGCCGCTTGGCACCAACCAGGTTCGTCCGGTCGATATCCGCGTCATTGCCGCTGCCAAGATCGATCTTGGCAATCCGGCGGAGCGTGGCGATTTTCGCGAGGACCTCTACTTCCGATTGAACGTCGTGACGCTGTCGATCCCGCCGCTGCGCGAACGCCGTGACGATATCCCGCTACTCTTCTCGCACTTCCTGACCCGGGCGGCCGAGCGCTTCAAGCGCGACGTGCCGATGATCTCTCCGGCCGTACAACGGCATCTGATGACGCATGCCTGGCCGGGCAATGTGCGTGAACTCTCGCATTTTGCCGAGCGGGTGGCGCTTGGTGTAGAAGGTCCGCTGGGCCAAACGATTGCGCCGGTCGAACAACCCGGATTTGCGCTGCCGGAACGGCTTGAACGCTACGAGGCGGAGATCCTGAAGGAGGTGCTGCGCGCCCAGCGCGGCGACGTCAAGGCGACGATCGAGGCGCTCGGCATCCCGCGCAAGACCTTCTACGACAAGCTCCAGCGCCACGGCATCAACCGCGCCGACTATGCCGAGCGGACAGCACCGGAAAAGGCCGGCCGCTAGCGCCAAATTCGAATCCGAAAACACACGCACTAGGTGCATCTTTGTCGACAGGCGAATTCACGCTTGACGACCCGGGCCGTTCGATGGCTATGATCTAGGCATTCACCAGGGGGGTCCCGCAAGGGGCTGAGATTCTGCTGGATGGCCGGCTTGCCGGCTATAGCGCAGTGACCCGTTGAACCTGATCCAGTTCATACTGGCGTAGGGA
>NZ_JTLA01000064.1:0-15438 GCF_000799055.1 Ensifer sp. ZNC0028 | reverse complement strand
CGCAACTCCGGACGGAAAACCGCTTCGCACTTTTCCTGGAGCTTGCTTTAGAACCGCATGCCCGGAACGGCGAGCGGATTGTCGGAGAGCGCCTGGGCGTCCGGCCGGTCGATGCGCGGCTTGCCGGTAAAGGCATCGAAGAGATCGCGAACGAAGTCTTCCGTCAGCCCCTTGGTGATCAGCACCATGCGCGTGCGCCGGTCGTTCGGGTCCGGCCAGGCGGCAAGCCGCTCCGGCGTGTGAAAGACGTTTTGCACGCCGTGCAGCACAAGCGGCCGGTCCGGCCTGTCGGCAACCGCAACGATCGCCTTCATCCTCAAAAGCTTCTCGCCATGCGCCGAGCGCAGCAGGTCGATGAACATGTCGAGCGCCATCGGCTCGATCGGCCGGTCGTGCACGATGCTGAAGGAACGGATGTCGCCGCCATGCCGCGTCACATCGTGATGGTGGTGATGATCATGGTGGTCGTGATGATCGTGACCGTGGTCATGGTCGTGGCCATGATGATGGTGGTCGTGGTGCGCCTCGTCCTGCAGCCAACGGCCGACATCGGCGATCTTAGACGACGGGTCGTAAAGGCCGCAATCGAACATCTCCGCACGCCCTGCCTCGGCACTGTCGCCATCGATCAGCGGCGCGCGCGGATTGAGCGCACGGATCCGCGCCGTCAGCGCATCACGCTCCGACGCTTCGGCAAGGCCGGTCTTGCTGATGACGATGCGGTCGGCAACGGCAACCTGCTTCAGCGCTTCCTCGTGGTTGGCGATCGTCTGCAGGCCGTTGACGGCGTCGACGACGGTGACGACGCCATCCAGGCGGAAGTTCTGCGCGATGATCGGGTTGCCGATCACCGACTGCAGCACCGGCGCCGGGTCAGCAAGGCCCGTGGTCTCGATGACGACGCGCTTCAGCGGCTTGATCTTGCCGGTCTGCATGCGGTCCATGAGATCGGCGAGCGTATCGACCAGTTCTCCGCGCACGGTGCAGCAGAGGCAGCCGTCGGAAAGCTCGATGACCCCGTCGCTGGAGGCTTCCACCAGCAGGTGGTCGATCGAGACGTCGCCGAACTCGTTGATGATCACGGCCGTATCCGAGAGATCGGGATCCTTCAGCAGCCGGTTGAGCAGCGTCGTCTTGCCCGCACCGAGAAAGCCGGTGAGGATCGAGACCGGCACCGCCGACAAGGGACTAACCATCATGCACTCCGATCAGAAGGTCGGCCGAGGCACCGGGATCGGCACATTGGCGACATCGCCTTGGCCGGCCGGGTCGCCGGCAAGCTTCGGTGCCTTTTCGCCGCTGCCGGCGATGAGCCCGGCGAAGGCGAGCTTCAGTGGCCGGTTGATTTCGTGGATATAGGGCGAGAGCAGCTTCTGGCGGCCGGCCTCGTCGCGGCCTTCGCTGCGGACCTTCGCGGCCGCTTTCGAGCAGATCTGCTTGCTGACGTCGGCGACCATGTCGCGCGTCTCGCCATAGGGCGGGATCTGCACCAGCGACGGTTTGCCGTTGCCGTTGGTCGTCAGTGCCATCTGCAGGAGCCTTGCCGACTCGTCCGCACGCGCACCGAGGCTGTCCTCACCGAGCACGACCGAAACGACGCTGCGCCCCTCGCGGGTGGCGGAGGAAACCTGGTTGAAGCCCGAGGCGCAGATGAAGCCGGTCTTCATGCCGTCAGCGCCCTCGAAGCGGCCGATCAGCATGTTGTAGTTCGGATAGTCCTTCTTGCCGGTGGTAAAGCCTTCCAGCGAGAAATAGGAGGCGTATTGCGGAAACTCGCGCTTGAGCGTGATCGCCAGCACCGCAAGGTCGCGGGCCGTCGTGTACTGGCCGGGACCGGGCAGCCCGTTGGGGTTGACGAAGTTCGAGGACGTCATGCCGATGCGGCGGGCCTCTGCGTTCATCCGCTCGATGAAGGCGGGCTCCGAACCGGCGACCGTTTCGGCGATCGCGACGGCGACGTCGTTTGCCGACTTCACCAGCATCATCTTCAGCGCGCTGTCGAGCGTCATCGCCTGGCCGGGCTTGTAGAACATCTTGCTCGGCGGCTCGGCGGCGGCGTTCTTGGTCATGACGACCGGGCTCTCGAGCGTAAGCTGGCCGGACTTGATGGCGCGGAAGGCCGTATAGGCCGTCATCAGCTTGGTCAGCGACGCCGGATACCATTTCTGGAAGATATCCTGGTGCTCGTAAACCTTCAGCGAATTGACGTCGACGACCAGCCTTGGATTGGCCGCAGCCGGCAGCGCCGCAAGAAGCGTGGCGCATGTCGCCGCCGTCACTCCGAGCGCCTTCATCTTGCCACGCGTGAAAAATCCTGCTGTCACCACGATAGGACCTCGAAAATCCGCTGTTGCCTCGTCTCGTCCGGCTATTTAGCCTATATGGCGAGGAGATGGCAAAGCCCATTCACGGGCAGTGATGCCAATCCACACCGATACGCAGATACAATTAGTGATCGAACAGACCGACAGGACGAAACGATGCCGATACTCAACCGTGCCGCCGAGCTCCAGAATGAAGTCACCGAATGGCGGCGCCACCTGCACAGGAATCCGGAGCTCCTGTTCGCGGTCGAAAATACGGCAGCCTTCGTCGAAAAGAAACTGAAGGAGTTCGGCGTTGACGAAATCGTGACGGGGCTTGGCCGCACCGGCGTCGTCGGCCTCATCCGCGGCAATCTCGGCGCGGGCCGCACCATCGGCCTGCGCGCCGACATGGACGCGCTGCCGATCACCGAGACGAGCGGCAAGGACTGGGCGTCCGAGACGTCCGGCAAGATGCATGCCTGCGGCCACGACGGCCACACGGCCATGCTTCTCGGCGCGGCGAAGTATCTCGCCGAGACCCGCAACTTCGCGGGCCAGGTCGCGGTGATCTTCCAGCCGGCCGAAGAAGGCGGCGGCGGCGGTAACGAGATGGTCAAGGACGGCATGATGGAGCGCTTCGCCATCGCCGAAGTCTACGGCATGCACAACATGCCGGGCATGCCCGTCGGCCAGTTCGGCAGCCGCGTCGGCCCGATCATGGCTTCGACCGACGAGTTCACCATCACCATCAAGGGCCGTGGCGGCCATGCCGCCCAACCGCACAAGACGATCGACCCGATCGTCGTCGGCACCCAGATCGTGACCGCTCTGCAGACGATCGCGTCGCGCACCGTCGACCCGCTCGCCTCCGTCGTCGTCTCCGTCACCAAGTTCAATGCCGGTTTCGCCCACAACGTCATTCCGGAGGAAGCCGTGCTCGGCGGCACCGTGCGCACCCTCATGCCCGAGGTGCGCGAGATCGGCGAAAGCCGCATCCGCACGATTGCCGAGGGCGTTGCCCAGATCTACGGCGCGACCGTCCAGGTCGCCTACAACCGCAACTACCCGGTGACGGTGAACCATGCCGACGAGACCGGCTATGCCTTGCAGGCAGCAGCCGAAATTGCCGGCGCCGGCAATATCCAGCCGTCGCTCGATCCGATGATGGGCGGCGAGGACTTCTCCTACATGCTGCTTGCCCGCCCCGGCGCCTTTATTTTCATGGGCAATGGCGACACGGCCGGGCTGCATCACCCCGCCTACGATTTCAACGACGACGCGATCCCGCACGGCATTTCCTACTGGGTGAAGCTCGCGGAAACGCGACTTGCCGCCTGAAGCACGGGTGGGAGGCTCCATGCATCAGATCGACAAGATTGACCGACGAATTCTCAACATCCTCCAGGCGGACGGCCGCATCACCAATCTGGAGCTGGCCGATCGCATCGGCCTGTCGCCGACCGCGACCAGCGAGCGGCTGCGCCGGCTGTTGAAGGAAGGTTACGTCTCGGGCTTCGGCGCGAGACTGGACCCGCAGAAGCTCGGCTTCGGCCTGCTGGTGTTCATCGAAGTCATGCTCGACAAGACGACACCCGACGTCTTCGACCAGTTCGCCGCCGCCGTCAAACAGGCGCCGTCCGTGCTCGAATGTCACATGGTGGCCGGCGGCTTCGACTATCTCGTCAAGACGCGGTTCGAGGACATGGCCGCCTACCGCAACTTCCTCGGCCAGGTGCTCTGGACGCTGCCGGGCGTCAAGGAAACCCGCACCTATGCGGTCATGGAAGAGATCAAGAACGACGGGCCGCTGCCGCTGGTGTGAGCCTCTGCCGCAAACAAAAAAACGGCCCGGGATCTGCGCAGATCCCGGGCCGTCTGTTTTTCAACTTAGGCAGCGTCCGTCAACGACGCCATGTCGATGACAAACCGATAGCGCACGTCGCTCTTGACGACGCGTTCATAGGCCTCGTTGATCTCTTGTATCCGGATCGTCTCGATTTCCGAGACGATGCCGTGCTCGCCACAGAAGTCGAGCATCTCCTGGGTTTCCTTGATCGAACCGATCATCGATCCAGAAATGCTGCGGCGCGCCGGCACCAGCGAGAAGGCGTGCACCGGCACGGCGTTCTCAGGAATCCCGACCAGCACGAAATCGCCATCGACCTTCAGCAGGCTGACATAGGCGTTCCAGTCGATCTCGGCCGCAACCGTGCAGATGATCAGGTCGAAGGTGCCTGCCAGCGCCTTGAAGGTCTCGGGGTCGTTGGTGGCGTAGTAGTGGTCGGCGCCGAGCTTCAGCCCGTCTTCCTTCTTGGAGAGCGTCTGGCTGAGAACGGTGACATCCGCGCCCATGGCATGCGCCAGCTTGACGCCCATATGGCCGAGACCGCCCATGCCGACGATCGCGACCTTCTTGCCAGGCCCGGCCTTCCAGTGGCGCAGCGGCGAATAGAGCGTGATGCCGGCGCACAAAAGCGGAGCCGCGGCGTCGAGCGGCAAGTTCTCCGGGATCGACAGAACGTAACCTTCCTTGACGACGATGCTGTCGGAATAGCCGCCCTGCGTCGGCGTCTTGCCGTCGGCTTCGACGCCGTTATAGGTCACGACAAGGCCCGGCATATAGTGTTCCAGGTCAAGGTCGCGGGTGGCGCAGGTGGTGCAGGAATCGACGAAGCAGCCGACGCCGGCGCGGTCGCCCACCTTGAACTTGGTGACCTTGGAGCCGACCGCCGTGACGATGCCGACGATCTCGTGGCCTGGGACCATCGGGAAAGCCGAGTTGCCCCATTCGTTGCGGGCCTGGTGGATGTCGGAGTGGCAGACGCCGCAATACTTGATCTCGATCACCACGTCGTCGTCGCGCGGTTCGCGGCGTTCGAAGGTGAAGGGCGTCAGCGGCTTCGACGCATCGGTCGCCGCATATCCTCTTGCAATGGCCATCAGTCTGTCCTCATTTTGGGAAAGGGTGCAGGTCCGGAGGGAGCCCGGCCTGACGCATCAGGACTATGAGGGTGCGGGCGCTGCAAGCGTTAGAGCGATCCTGCAAAGTTTTTGCACGATCCTACAAGATTGACAGCGACATCCTGGAGATGGCACGTCGAGACCCTACCTGAGCGTTGCCTCACACAACGCTAAGCCGCTGGAAAGACCTGAGATTATGACAGCCACGCGACAGACTGCCCGTCCCGAGATGATCGACGTCATTGCCCGGTTTGCCAAAACCGACGGTGATCACATGACGCAGATTGCCGGCCTGAGCCTGCACCGCCACGGCGGCGATGCCCCGGTCAACTGCTCCGCCTACAGACCGAGTTTGGCGATCATCGTGCAAGGAGCAAAGCGCGTGGTGCTCGGCGAAGAGACGCTGATCTACGGCGCCTCGGATTATCTGCTGACGTCGATCGACCTGCCGGTTCTGTCCCAGGTCTGCCAGGCCTCCGCAGAAGAACCCTACCTCAGCATGGCCTTCACGCTCGACCCGGGCAAGATCCAGGCGCTGCTTGCGTCCCTGTCGCAACTGCCGGCACCCGCCACCTCCGTGCGCGGCATGAGCGTCAGCAAGATCACTGTCGAACTCGAAGATGCGGCCCTTCGGCTCTTGCGCCTGCTCGAACGGCCGGACGATATCCCGGCGCTGCTGCCCCTGATCGAACAGGAGATCCTCTATCGGCTTTTGACCGGCCCGCATGGCCACCGGCTCAGGCAGATGGCGACGACCGACAGTCAGCCGCACCAGGTCGGCCGCGCCGTCGCCTGGCTGAAGGAACACTACTCGCGACCGCTCAGGATCGACGACCTCGCCAACCGTGTGTCGATGAGCGTCTCGTCGCTGCACCATCACTTCAAGGCGATCACCGCCATGAGCCCGCTGCAATACCAGAAGCAGCTTCGGCTGCAGGAGGCGCGGCGGCTGATGCTGGAGGAAAGCCTTGACGCCGGCGATGCCGGCCATCAGGTGGGCTATGAAAGCCAGTCGCAGTTCAGCCGCGAATATGCCCGCCATTTTGGCGAGCCGCCGATGCGCGACATCGGCCGGGTCCGCCGCTCGCTGCTCGAACGGCTTGCGCCGCAGGCGGAGATGCTGAGCGAAGGCTAACCGAGCCCCCCCAGTTCCGCTCACTGCGGATCAGCTCCGCTCGATATCTCTTCTCAGCACGATGGACGTCGTCAGGTCCTCGACATTGTCCATCGTCGCCACCTCATTGCGAAGCTCGTTGAGCGCATTGATCGAGCCAACCTCGACCTCGACGACCAAATCCAGCTGGCCGCTGACGGAGGACACCTTGCGTACGGTGGAGAAACCGGCGAGCCGGTCGAGCACGCCGATCGATGGCGTGCGCTTCAGGGTCACCAGCAGGAAGGCCTGGATCGTGCCCTCGTCCAGTTGCCCGATGTCGGCGCGATAGCCGCGAATGACGCCAGCCTTTTCCAGTCGCGTGACCCGCTCGGTCGTCGCACTCCGGGAGAGCCCGATCCGGCCGGCCAGGGACTTCATCGGGATCCGTGCCTCCTGCGACAGGATGCTGAGGATGGTGCGGTCGATCGCGTCGATGTCCTGCATGTCCCCTCCTCCGTGCTCGCCGACAAGATGACGGTTATTATAAACATAGTGCCGGTGCAACCGGCATATTGCCGGATGCATCCCCTCGCCGCTCATGCAAATCTTCTCACCGAGATGAGGATCCCCATGAACGATATGCTGAAGACCACGCCCGACTTTTCGACCGAAGCTGCAGCCGCCTTGCTGAAGGAGCATTACGGCCTCTCCGGCACGCTCTCGCTGCTGGCCAGCGAACGCGACCAGAACTTCAAGGTCGAGGCTGAGGACGGCAGCATCTCCATTCTCAAGATCGTCAACGGCGCCGAGCCCGAACTCGAAAGCGATTTCCAGACCGCACTGCTCAGCCACGCCGGCACCCACGCCGCCGACCTGCCGGTGCCGCATATCCGGCCGACGCTGTCGGGCGCGAGCCTTGCTTCGACCACGAGCGCACGCGGCGTCACCCACCGCCTGCGGCTCGTCAGCTGGGTCGAGGGCCTGCCGCTTGCCGAAACCGGACGCAGCGATGCGGCGCTCCAGTCGCTTGGGCAGATGCTCGGCCGCTTCGACGCATCGCTGAAAGGCTTCATGCATCCGGGCGCGCTGCGCGATCTCGACTGGGACATCCGCCACGCCGGCCGCTCGGCCGACCGGCTGCATCACGTCGCTTCCGCCGAAGACCGCGCGCTGCTCGAGCGCTTCCTTGTCCGCTTCGAAAAGTCCGTGGCGCCGCGCCTTGCGACCCTTCGTGCCGCCGTCATCCACAACGACGCCAACGACTGGAATGTGCTGGTCGATAAAGGCGACCACGACACCATTTCCGGCCTGATCGACTTCGGCGACGCGCTGCATGCGCCTGTTATCGCCGAGGTGGCGATCGCCGCTGCCTATGCCGGGCTCGACCATCCCGATCCGATCGGCGCTGCCGCTGCCATCGCCCGCGGCTTCCATGGCGAATATCCGCTGGCGGAAGAAGAGATCGACCTGCTCTTCGATCTCATCGCCATGCGCCTCGTCACGTCGGTGACG
Source organism: Ensifer sp. ZNC0028 (assembly GCF_000799055.1). Taxonomy (NCBI): domain Bacteria; kingdom Pseudomonadati; phylum Pseudomonadota; class Alphaproteobacteria; order Hyphomicrobiales; family Rhizobiaceae; genus Ensifer; species Ensifer sp. ZNC0028. The sequence continues at coordinate 7,563 of NZ_JTLA01000064.1, read as the reverse complement.
ATCTCGGCGTCCCGCCGCGCCCACACCGACGACAATCCCTATCTGGCGATCAGCGAACGCCCGGCCTGGACGCTGCTGCGCAAGCTCGACCGGATGAACCCGCGTTTCGCGACCGCCATCCTGCGGCATGCCTGCGGCTTCGAGGCAAGCCCGGGCGCGCGTGCCGTTGCCGCCTGGATCCGCGAGAACCGCAAGGCGCTGAAGCCGCTGCTCGCACGTCCGGCCGCCACCTACCCGGCAGCGCTCGTTCCCTATGGCGACCCGCAGCATCCGATGACCGTGAAGTCGGCAGCCGAACAGCCGAATGAAGCCCAGGCGATCTGGGAAGACTATTGCCGCGCGCACGGCGTCGAACTCGGCATCGGCCCCTTTGGCGAAGAACGCACGGTCTATGCCGGCGAGATGTTCGTCTCGCGCTTCATCGACCACACCCGCCGCACTCGCCATCTCGGGCTCGACCTGTTCATGGCTGCCGGCACCAGGCTCTACACCCCGCTTGCCGCCACCGTCGTCAGCGTCGAGATCGAGAAAGACCCGCTCGGCTACGGCTGCCTGATAGCCCTTCGCCACGAGCCCGAGGGCTGCCCGCCTTTCGTCACGCTCTGGGGTCATATGGCGCACGAAGCGATGGGACGCATCAAGGCCGGCGATCGGCTGGAGGCCGGCGCGCTGGTCGGCGAGATGGGCGCCCCAAAGGAAAACGGCGGCTGGGCGCCGCATCTGCACCTGCAGCTTTCCGCCGACACCAGCCTGACGGCGACCGAAATCCTCGGCGTCGGCGAACCGCAGTTTCTCGACGTCTGGGCCGAACTCTTCCCGGACGCCCGCACTTTTGCCGGCATTGCCGAGGAATTCTACGAGAAGAAGGGCCGCTCGCACGAGGAGATCGTCAAGCGCCGCAAGGAATTGCTCCTGCCGAACCTTTCGATCTCCTACGACAAGCCGATCAAGTTCGTGCGCGGCGAAGGCGTCTGGCTGATAGACGATAGCGGCCGCGCCTATCTCGATTGCTTCAACAATGTCTGCCACATCGGTCACGCCCATCCGGCTGTCGTCGAGGCGATGGCCAAGCAGGCGGCGCTCCTCAACACTAACACCCGGTACCTGCACGACAACATCGTCGCCTATGCCGAGCGGCTGACGGCGACGCTGCCGAAGGAATTGACGGTCGCCGGTTTCGTCAACAGCGGCTCGGAAGCCAACAGCCTGGCGCTCAGGCTGATGCGTGCCCATACCGGTCGCGAGAATGCCATCACGCTCGACTGGTCCTACCACGGTACGACCCAGGAGCTGATCGACATCAGCCCCTACAAGTTCCGCCGGAAGGGCGGCAAGGGTCCGAAACCGCATGTGCATGTGGCGACCATTCCCGACAGCTACCATGCACCGGCGGACTGGCCGGCCGAGGAACACGGCAAGCGCTTCGCCGAAAGCGTCGCCGAGCTGATCCAGGCGATGAAGGCCAAGGGCGAAGGTCCGGGCTTCTTCATCGCGGAATCGATCCCGAGCGTCGCCGGCCAGGTGTTCCTGCCGGAGGGGTACCTCAAGGAAGTCTATCGCCTCGTGCGCGAAGCCGGCGGCGTCTGCATCGCCGACGAGGTGCAGGTCGGCTTCGGCCGCGTCGGCAGCCATTGGTGGGCCTTCGAGACCCAAGGCGTCGTGCCTGACATCGTCACCATGGGCAAGCCGATCGGCGACGGCCATCCGCTCGCAGCCGTCGTCACCACCCGCGAAGTCACCGACAGCTTCAACAACGGCATGGAGTACTTCAACACCTTCGGCGGTAACCCGGTCTCCTGCGCCGTCGGCCTCGCCGTGCTCGACGTGATCGAGGGGCAGGACCTGCGCGGCAATGCGCTTTCGGTCGGCAACTATCTGATCGAAGCTTTCCGCGCCATGCAGGCCCGCTACGAGGTGATCGGCGACGTGCGCGGCATGGGCCTGTTCCTCGGCATCGAACTCGTGACCGATCGCAAGACCAAGGCACCGGCAACCGAATTCGCCCGCGCCGTCTCCAACGGCGCCCGCCGCCGTGGCGTGCTGATGGGCACCGAAGGTCCGCATGACAACATCTTGAAAATGCGCCCGCCGATGATCTTCTCGAAACGCGATGCCGATCACCTGCTCGCCGTGCTCGAAGAGACCTTCGCGGACGTCGCAAGGACGCTCGGCTAAGGCCGGGTCGAACAGCAGAAAAACCAGATGCAATGACCGGGTGCACGACACGCATCCCGGCAACGAAGACGCATGTCCTAAAACAAGAGAAGAGGAGAACAGGAAATGAAACTCGGAGTGAAACTTGGAGTTCTGGCATTGGCGAGCGCGGCGTTTCTTGCCGGCACCGCCGCCAACGCCGGCATGCTCGACGTCATCAAGGAACGCGGCGAGCTTCGCTGCGGCGTCAGCCAGGGCGTGCTCGGCTTTTCCGCGCCCAACGACAAGGGCGAATGGACCGGCTTCGACATCGATTTCTGCCGCGCAGTGGCCGCTGCAGCGCTCGGCAATCCCGACAAGGTGAAATACGTGCCGCTCTCGACCAAGGAGCGCTTCACCGCTTTGCAGTCCGGCGAGGCGGACCTGCTTTCGCGCCAGACCACCTGGACGCTGTCGCGCGACACCGATCTCGGCATGAGCTTCGTCGGCGTCAACTACTATGACGGCCAGGCCTTCATGGTGCGCAACGACCTCGGCGTGAAGAGCGTCAAGGAACTCTCCGGCGCTTCCGTCTGCACCGAGACCGGCACGACGACCGAGCAGAACATGGCCGACTATTTCGGCGCCAACAACATCCAGTACCAGGTCGTCGCCTTCGAGAAGGCCGACCAGACGATCCAGGCTTTCAACACCGCGCGCTGCGACGTCTACTCGACCGACGCTTCGGCGCTCTACGCCCAGCGCCTGACGCTGAACGACCCCGATCGTTTCGTCGTTCTGCCGGAAGTCATCTCCAAGGAGCCGCTCGGTCCGGCTGTCCGCCAGGGCGACGATCAGTGGTTCAAGATCGTGCGCTGGACGCTGTTCGCACTGACCGAGGCCGAAGAACTCGGCATCACCAAGGACAATGCCGCCAAGCTCATCGAAAGCGGCACGACCGCCCAGAAGCGCTTCCTCGGCATTGAGAACGAAGCGGGCAAGTCGCTCGGCCTCGATCCGAAGTGGGCCTACCATGTGGTTTCCGCCGTCGGCAACTATGGCGAAGTCTTCGAACGCCACCTCGGCAAGGACAGCCCGCTGAAGATCGATCGCGGTCTCAACAAACTCTGGAGCCAGGGCGGCCTGATGTACGCCCCGCCGGCACGCTGATCCGCAAGGGGCAATTCCGGCAAGTCTCCGTTCGGAATTGCTAGACCCAAGGAAAAGCGCCAACGAGACGCCGCGGCCCTCCCCGCGGCGTTTTCGCTTTTACCAGCCTTCTTCCAGCACGCGGCCCAGCATGTCGGCGAAGAAGTCGGCGCTCTCGCGCGACAAGCAGAGCGGCGGCTTGATTTTCAGCACGTTGAGATGATCGCCGGTCGGCTGCATGATGACGCCGAGATCGAGCAGGCGGTCGCAGATCGCCGCCGTCTCTTCGGTTGCCGGCGACAGGGTCTCCCGATCGCGCACGAATTCGACGCCGAGATAGAGCCCCATGCCGTGCACCGCGCCGATCAGCGGGAAACGCTGCCCGAGCGCTTCGAGCCGCGCTTTCAGATAGCCGCCGACCACCTGTGCGTTTTCCGGCAGCCGTTCCTCAGTCAGGATATCGAGCACCACCTGCCCGACGACGGAGCTCACCGGGCTGCCGCCCGAGGACGAGAAGAAGTATCCCTCCTTCTCCAGCGCATCGGCGATCTCGCGGCGGGTGATAACGGCACCAAGCGGATGTCCATTGCCCATGCCCTTGGCGACCGTGATGATATCGGGCACGACACCCTGCTCCTCGAAGCCCCAGAAATAATCGCCGAGCCGGCCATAGCCGACCTGCACCTCGTCGGCGATGCAAACGCCACCACGCGCCCGCACCATCGCATAAACAGCGTCGAGATAGCCCTTCGGCAAGGGAATGCCGCCGGCGTTGCCGTAGACCGGCTCGCATATGAAGCCTGCGAGCTTCTCGTCCGATGCGTCCAGCTCTGTCAGTTTCTTGACGACGGAGCGCACATAGCTGTCGGTCGTGTCGGCGCCGCGGAATTCGCCGCGATAGGTATTGGGCGCGGTGACCGGATGCACCCAGGCTGGGCGGGTTTCGAGCGCCTGCGGATTGTCGGCGATCGAGGTCGACACCGCATCGCTTGCGACCGTCCAGCCATGATAGGCCTCGAGCAGGCTCACGACATTGCGCGCGCCGGAATAGGCCCAGGCAAGCCGCAGCGCCAGGTCGTTCGCCTCCGAGCCGCTGTTGACCAGAAACACCGTGTCGAGCCCATCCGGCGCGAGGGCTGCAAGCCGCGTCGAGAAGTCGGCGACGGAGGCATAGTGAAAGCGCGAATTGGTGTTGAGCAGCGACCATTGCCGCCCGACGGCGGCCGCAAGCCGGGGATGCCCGTGGCCAAGAATGGTGACGTTGTTGACCATGTCGAGATAGCTGCGGCCCTCGATATCGAACAAATGGTCCTTCCAGCCGCGCTCGATCTGCGGCGGTTGCCGGTAATAGTTCTTCTGCGGCCTGGCGAAGTGCTGCTGGCGGCGGGCGAGCAGTGTGTCGCTGTGCGGCTCAGGGCCATCGCATTCGAAGCCCAGGATGCCGGCCGGTGACGGGCACAGGTGCTTCCACGCCGCCGCCTGATGCGGCACGACGAAAAGCGGCGGCACGAGACCATGCTCGCGGCAAAGCTGGACACGGATCAGGCCGTAGGACTTCTGTTCGCCGGAGACGACGCCGAGCACAGCGCCGGCAACGATCGTTTCCTCAAGGTCGCCGCCGGCCTCCACGCCCTCCAGAAACAGGCTCACTTCGGCCCCTTCGAGGACCAGCAGCCCATTCTGCCGGACGATACGGGCGGCGAAGGGAGCGATAATCTCGCGCCCGGCCTCCAGGCAGATATCGACATGCAAGGCAAAGGTGGCATCGGGCTTCGGTGACCGCAGCTGGGTCTCCGTCATCCGGTACTCGCCGTAGCGCGTCGTCGCGATGCCGATTGCGTGCGCGGCGTGTTGCAGCAGCGAGATCGGCAAACCCTGGTGCTGCCAGCGTTCTTCCTGCAACAGCGGGCTCAGGATCGAGAGGTCGATCTGGCGCACGTCCGTTGGGCCGAGCCCCGGGATCAGGCTCTCACCGGTCACCCGGGCCGAGACCGGCGCGAAGCCGACGGCTGAAAGAATGGCGTGCTCCATCAGCGCTGAAGGCACCGACGAGGCGACCTCGAAGATCTCCCGCTCATGCGCGGCATTGCCCTCGACATAAGCGTTGTCGGGCTCGCGGGAGAGCTGGTGTTCGGAGCTTGCGACCAGCACCGCAGCGCGCGCGACGATCAGCGGCCAAAGCGCCTTCAGCTCCACCTCGGTCAGCGGGCATGCCGCATGAAACGCTTTGACCGCCGGCAGGATGAACCAGGGGTCGCCATCCGCATGATGCAGCAGCGAGGCGCAGGTGACGGCGAGTTCGGCGACCAGCCAGCCATTGAGGATGTCGCCGAAATCGATGACGCCGTCCGGCATCGCCCGGCCGGCCGCGTCGGGCCGGCTGACGACGTTGTCATCGGTGACGTCATGGTGGATCGCCTGGGTCCTGAGGCCAGGGGTGAGCGGCTGCAGCCGCCGCATGGCGCCGACCATGACTTCAGCGATGCGCTTCTTGCGCTGCTGGTCCGCCATATCGGTAAGCAGATGCAGGACGACGGGGCCGGCGCGCCTGAGATCCCATTGCAGTTCCCGCTCGAGCCCCGGATGCTCGAAGTCCTCCAGTGCCGACGCGAGCTGGCCCGCCAGGCCGCCGAGGGCAGCCACGGCTTCGCGCGACAGATGTTTGCGCCGGGTGAGCGGTTCGCCTTCGAGATAGCTGAGCAGGCGAATGCGATAATCCGCGCCGCGGACGGTGACGCTCTCGATCGCCTCGCCCTTGAGAGAGGGCACGACTTCCGCAACGCGTGCGGTCGGCAGACGGTCGCCGAGATGCCGCAAGGCCGCATTCTGCGCTTCCAGTTCCAGCGGCTCGTATTCCGCCCGGCAGATTTTCAGAACATAACGCCGCTCGCCCGTGTCGAGGCGGTAGTTGCGGTCCTGCTGGCTGCCGAGTTCGCTGATCGTGCCCGACAGACCATAGTGTTCGGCGAGCAGCGAACGCGCCTCCTCGGCTCCGACATCGGGTCTCGGGAGCTCGGTGCGAAGCTTCAGCGCGTCCTCAACCATGGTCTCGTCATCCTCCCCTTCGGCGGTCGATCCTCCGAATCGACCGGAATGTTGTCGAGATTAGAGCGGGATCAAGGAAAAGATGTGCGGTTTCCCGTTTACACCCACCCGCAGCCTACTGCGACATGCCTTCCAGCCGATAGCGCGTGCCGGGATAAAGCAACCGCGCCGTCGTCACATTGCCGGCGTCCGACCAGGTGCGGCGCCGGATCATCAGGCACGGTTCGTTGCGGTCGATGCCGAGCAGCTTGCATTCCCAGAGCTGCGGCGCCACCGCCTCTACGATCTGTTCGGTGCGGGTGATCGGCGCCATCGCCGTCAGGTAGGCGTTCGGCGTCATCGCCTGGAAATCCTGTTCCAGATAGCGCGGGCAGATCGCCGGATTGACGAAACGATCCTCGATCTGGATCGGCAGGCCGTTTTCCGAATGCACCATGATCGAATGGAAGACGCGGGCGCCGGTGGCAAGGCCCAGCGCATAGCCGATGTCAGGCGTCGCGACCTCTTCCTTGAGCAGCGTCATCAACGACGTATGGGCGTGGCCACGTTCGTGGATCTCGTCGGCAATGTTGCGCACTTCAAGCAGCGCGGTGCTGCCCTTGTGGGCGGCCACGAAAGAGCCGACGCCCTGCACCCGCGTGATCGCACCTTCGGTTGCCAGTTCCCTCAGCGCCCGGTTGGCGGTCATGCGGCTGACGCCGAGGTCGGCGACGATCTCGTTTTCCGAGGGGATGCGATGATGGGCGGGCCACTCGCCGCTCTCGATGCGGCTGCGGATGAACTGTTTGACCGCCTCGTAGCGCGGCACCGGACCATCCTCGAAGGCGGCCATATCGTTCCGTTTTCCCAGTGCCGCCATCGGTTCAAGCCCCGCCTTTCCAGAATGCCGAACAAATCATGCGCATTCGCCCAAGAATCTTTTCGTTCATTTCACGCTTGCGCGCCAGCGTAAAATATCTATAGTTCCATATACAACTACGTACAGGAAAATGCACATGGCTAGTTTTCCCGTCAACCGGATCTTTGCAGAACGGGCGCTCCTGCCCGGCGGCTGGGCCGAAAACGTCGCGATCTCGCTCGACCCATCGGGCCGGATTGCGACGGTCGAGACCGGCAGCACCGCCGCCAATGGCGACGAGCGCACGGCCGGCCCGCTGATCCCGGCGATCGCCAACCTTCATTCCCACGCCTTCCAGCGCGCCATGGCCGGCCTTGCCGAAGTGGCGGGCAGCGGCG
>NZ_JTLA01000063.1:0-44202 GCF_000799055.1 Ensifer sp. ZNC0028 | reverse complement strand
CAGGCGGCCGATTCGACGGTCCGCCTGCCGTCACTTTCGATCAGAGCGCTGCCTTGACCTTTTCGGCCACTTCCGGGCTCACCCATTGGGTCCACATGTCAGGGAACTCTGCGAGGAAGTGCTTGGCGCCGTCCTCGTTGGTGCCCTGGTTCTGGTCCATCCAGGCGAGAACCTTGTTGACCGTGCCGTTGTCCCACTTGCGCGCCTTGACGTAATCCATGGCGACGCCGGCCTTTTCGGAGAAGGACTTGGTCACGACGGTGTAAACGTCGGAAACCGGGTAGGAATTGACCTTCGGGTTCGGGCAATCCGGCACGGCGGTGCAGGCGTCCCAATCGGCCTTGTCGTGATCGACGCCGAAGGAGAGGCGGGTCATTTCGTATTTGCCGAGGATGGCGGTCGGTGCCCAATAGTAGCCGAGCCAGCCGGTCTTCTTTTCGAACGCATTGGCGATCGAGCCGTCGAGACCGGCGGCCGAGCCGGTGTCAACCAGCAGGAAGCCGTCCTTCTCGGCGTTCAGCGCGCGATAGAGATTGGCGGTCGAGACCTGGCAGTTCCAGCCCGACGGGCAATTGTGAACGGCGGCCTTCGACGAGTCCTCGGGCGCGGGGAAGAGTTCCGGATGCTTCAGCGCGTCCTGCACCGTCTTGATATCCGGGTGTGCATCGGCGAGGAATTTGGGGATCCACCAGCCCTCGACGCCGCCTTCGCTGAGGATCTTGGCGGCTTCGATGAGGCGGCCTTCCTTGACCGCGGCGTCGAGCGGCGTGCGCACGGCGTTGACCCAGAGTTCGGGCGCCATGTCGGGCTGAGACTTCTCGTTCATCGAGGCAAAGGTCGGCATGGTATCGCCGGTGACCAGCGTCACCGTGCAGCCGTAGCCGTTTTCCAGGATGAACTTGTCCACCTGGGCGGCAACGCCGGCGGAAGCCCAGTTCATTTCGGCAATGCTGACTTCACCGCATTCCGCGGCCTGCGCGGAACCCGCCATGGCGTAAAGGCCAGCGGCGAGAATGGTGGAAGCGAGGAGTTTCTTCATGTTGCAAGACCTCCCAGTCTTATTTTGCAGCCAAGATCCAAACGGGAATCCACGGCGGACGCGACACATCCTCCGTCACCCGAAACAACGATGCAGCCGGGGGTTCGGCATCAATCAAGCCAAGGTTCACCCTTGCTGCGGACGGTGCGGGAGTTCGTTTTCAGCCCTGGCCGCGGAACCCTGTCGCCAGCCAATCTCCTCTTATACCGCAAGCCAAGCCTAAGGTTTCTCGCTGAGAAATCAACCTCTTCAATCGGTTGACCGGGAGGCGCCGGGTCTCGCGCGTTCTGTCTGCGACATCGTGGGAGCGCGCATTTTGTGCGTGAGGGACCCCGAATTTAAGCAATAGCGACAATTCTTGCCGCAAAAAATGGCGCTGGGCGCCACCGACCTCAAAACCCTGTCGAGATCCTGACGTTTCCTGTCGTGATTGCGTCATGCCAAATGGCGCGCATGTCGCGAAAAATTTACAAAAAAGTCCGGAATTCATCTTTGGTTAAATCCTCAATAACCATCCGGTAACGATGTCCAGCTAATTGTTCTTCTCGCGGCGGGGGACTGCCGCCGGTCCGGATCAGGTTTGTGCGTCCCGGACTTTGAGCGAACCTTCGGTGTGTTTTTCCGAAGTGACCAGGCGTATTTTGGCGGCCGCATCCCTCTTGGCGAGGTTGATGCGGCCTTCGCATTTCAGGGCCAATGCTAGGCATAAAAAAAACCGCCCCGGAGGGGCGGTGGAGGAGGCTCCGGGAGGAGAGCTCGAAGGGGCATTCGCCCCGATCGCTGGCCTTAGCCGACGTTCGACGTGCGGATGACGCCGAGCGGGCCGAGGGGCGCATCGACGACGAGGTTGCGCACGCGCGACTGGCTGGACGGAACCTTGGAGTTCCAGGCGATCTGAACGAAATTGGGCTTGCTGAAAATATACAGCATGGACGTGAACCTTGAGAGGCCGGAGGCCTATCCTCCGGGGCGTGTTGCTATGCCGTTGATATAGGTGTGCGCTGCAAAAAAATGAATGCCAAACTCGCCACGCCATGTCGCATTCTGGCTACCGGGCGCGACATTTTCGACAAGCCTTGCGAAAGCGCGAAACAATGCGTGAAAGGGCTTTGTCAATTGCGGCGAAATCGTGTCGAAACAGACCTTTGCCGCTCATCGTTTCAGTGTTACCGATGGCCGCATGACACGCAGGATCATGTTGCAGGGAACCGGCTCGGATGTCGGAAAATCGGTATTGGTGGCGGGGCTCTGCCGGCTTGCCGCCAACCACGGCCTGAAGGTCCGTCCGTTCAAGCCGCAGAACATGTCGAACAACGCCGCCGTTTCCGACGACGGCGGCGAGATCGGCCGGGCGCAATGGCTGCAGGCGCTGGCGGCACGCGTGCCTTCGTCCGTGCACATGAACCCGGTTCTGCTGAAGCCGCAGTCCGATGTCGGCAGCCAGATCGTCGTCCAGGGCAAGGTGGCCGGGCAGGCCAGGGGTCGGGAGTATCAGGCGCTGAAACCCAAGCTGCTCGGCGCCGTGATGGACAGTTTCGAACAAATAGCGGCCGGTGCCGATCTCGTGGTGGTCGAGGGCGCGGGCTCGCCGGCCGAAATCAACTTGCGTGCCGGCGACATCGCCAACATGGGCTTTGCCACACGGGCCGACGTGCCGGTCGTGCTGGTCGGCGACATCGACCGTGGCGGGGTGATCGCCTCGCTGGTCGGCACGCATGCGATCCTGTCTGAGGAAGACCGGCGCATGGTGACCGGCTATCTCATCAACAAGTTTCGCGGCGACGTGACGCTGTTCGACGACGGCATTGCCGCCGTCAACCGCTTCACCGGCTGGCCCTGCTTTGGCGTCGTGCCCTGGCTGAAGGCGGCGGCACGACTTCCGGCGGAAGATTCCGTCGTGCTGGAGAAGCTGACGCGCGGCGAGGGGCGGGCTCTCAAGGTTGCCGTCCCGGTGCTGTCGCGCATTGCCAACTTCGACGACCTCGATCCGCTCGCGGCCGAGCCGGAGGTCGACCTCGTCTTCGTGCGGCCGGGCAGTCCCATTCCCTCGGATGCCGGCCTCGTCGTCATTCCCGGGTCGAAGTCCACCATCGGCGATCTCATCGATTTCCGCGCTCAAGGGTGGGACCGCGACCTTCAACGCCACGTGCGGCGCGGCGGCCGGGTCATCGGCATCTGCGGCGGCTACCAGATGCTCGGTCGGTGCGTTACTGATCCGCTCGGCATCGAAGGTGGCGAGCGCGCGGTGGAGGGCCTCGGGCTGCTCGACGTCGAAACCGAGATGGCGCCGGAAAAGACCGTGCGCAACAGCCGCGCCTGGTCGCTGGAGCATGATGTGGCGCTTGAGGGCTACGAAATCCACCTCGGCCGGACGCAAGGGCCGGATTGCGATCGGCCGTCCGTGCGCATCGACAATCGGGCCGATGGCGCGCTTTCAGCCGATGGTCGGGTGATGGGCACCTACCTGCACGGGCTCTTCACCAGCGACGCCTATCGCGGCGCGCTGCTGAAAAGTTTCGGCATCGAGGGCGGCGCCAGCAACTACCGCCAGTCGGTAGATAGCGCACTCGACGATGTCGCGAGCGAACTGGAGGCGGTACTTGACCGGCGCTGGCTGGACGGGCTGCTCGGTCGTTAGCCGAGAGAACGGTATCGATTGCGATCGGCGGGGGCTTGCCGGTGTCAGCAAAGGCCTCGACGGAAACCGCCCAACGTTACCGGGCAATCCGCTGTAAAATGGATGGGGGAAGGTGGGAGCGCCCGTCACGATCGTGCGTTCGCAGGCAGGGAACACGATGCAGGACGAAACCAGACGAGCCCATTGGGACAAGGCCTATCAGTCGAAAGGCGAGGCGGGCGTCAGCTGGTTTGAGGATACGCCCGCCGTCTCCCTCGATCTCATCCGCCGGCATGCGCCGATGGCTTCGACATCGCTGATCGATATCGGCGCCGGCGCTTCGCGGCTGGTCGATGCGCTCATCGCTGCGGGCATGAGCGATATCGCTTTGCTCGATTTGTCGCCGGCCGCCCTGGATGTCGCCAGGGCAAGGCTCGGCACCCGCGCCGATGACGTGCACTGGATCGCGGCCGATGTCACCACGTGGAGGCCGGACCGCCGTTACGACCTCTGGCACGACCGCGCCGCCTTTCATTTTCTTACCGACGCCAGCGACCGGGCTGCCTATATCGAGCGGCTGACCGGTGCCGTCGTGCCCGGCGGACACGCCATCATCGCCACCTTCGCCCCCGATGGTCCCGAGCGTTGCAGCGGCCTGCCGGTCGTGCGCTACGACCCGGCAGCCCTTGCCGAGGTGGTCGGGCCGTCCTTCCGCCTGGTCGAGCATATCGAGCATCAGCACCGGACGCCGGGAAATACGATCCAGTCCTTCGAGTTCAGCGTATTTGAGCGGGTTTAGATCGCGTGGGTTGATCCCGCGCCGTTCAGCCTTTGCGCAAGCGCGCGCGATACTCGACCATCTTCATACGTGCCGCGCACGCGTCGGAGCAGTACAGCTTCGACCCATTTCGCGTCACGTCGATGTAGGCGCGGTCACATCCGTTCGCATTGCACCGTCCGAAGCGCCGGCTGCCGAACCTGTCCATGAGCAGCGCCAGGGAAACCACGAACTCGGCTGCCAGCGCCTCGATGATCGTTTCGCCATCTCCATGGAAATGCAGGTGATGAGGTTGGTCGACGTCGGCCACGAGATAGGGACGAGGGGCGTAGCGCTTCATCAGGTGGTTCAGCGTCGCCGCAGCGGTTTCGTCCGTGGCGGCCTCAAACACCGGGCCGAGGTCGGTTGCGACCGATCGCAATCGCGCGCCGCCATCGATGACGGGCAGAACGCGCTTGCTCATCGATGGGTTGAGCTGTTCGGCAAACGCTTGCTTCAGCGCATCGGCTGTCAAGCCAGCATAGGCGCGGCCGCCCGATTGACCGTCCAGTGCGAGGTTCACCAAAGTCGCGGCCAAGGCGGCCTGGCGTTGTGAGTTACTTGTAAGCTGCATTTGACAGGTAACGATCCGATTGTGTACTCGTTACTAACTATTCGGATTACGAAGGTAACGCAACAATGGTCGGTGAGAGCTATGCTGCGGTGCTGCGCGGGGATGGTGTCGTCCGTCTCGTGATCGCGACATCGATAAGTCGAATGACCACGTCGATGCTGAGCCTATCCCTTCTGATCGCGGTGTCGAAAAGCACGGGCTCAGTCGTGGATGCGGGCGCGGTCCTGTTCGCGCACGCCGTTGCCTTGGCTTTGGTCGCCCCCGCTGCCGGCCGCCTCGTCGATCGTTTCGGGTCGCGGCGAACTCTTTGTGTGTTCGTCGGGTTTCACACCCTGTCCTATGTGGCGGTGGTCTTCGCGCTCGTTCATCAGTTGCCGGCCGCCTATCTTCTCTTGGCTGCCGCGGCCCTGGGTGCGACGACGCCGCCATCGGGGTCCGTCGTCCGGGCCAGCTGGCCGCATCTCGTGCCCGAGAGCAATCTATCAAGTGCCTACGCGCTCGATACAGTCATCAACTCGAGCACCTTCATACTCGGGCCCATCCTGGTCGGTGCCTTGCTCTATGTGATGCCGCCAAACATGATCGTGGGGTCGTGCGCTGTCGCAAAGGTCATTGGCGACATGCTGATCGCCAACAGTCCCGTGGCAAGGAAGGCCACCGAGCGTCGTCCGCGAAGGCTGTTTTCCGTCCTCGCCAACGCTCCGCTGGCGCTGCTTCTGGCGATCGTCGCCCTCGACACCTTTACGATTGGTGCCATGCAGATTGGCGCGGTGGCGAGCGTCACGGCCACCCTGGCAGGTGTTCTTCTCGGTGGATTTGCTGCCGGCGAGGTTTTCGGCGGCATTTTCTATGGCGCGCTGCGCGCGCAACCTTCGGTGAAGCGCGGCATGATTGCCTTTCACCTGGTGACGGCCTGCTTTTTCATCTTGATGAGCATGACCTCAAACCATTGGCTTCTGTTGCTGCTCTATCTCGGTGCCGGGGTTTTCAGCGGAGCCCGGGATGCGCTCGGCCAGCTCGCTGTCGGGCTGAGTGCCCGACCGGAGGATCGAACCGAGGCGTTTGGCTGGCTTACCAGCTTTATGTGGGCCGGCTACGGGCTCGGCACGCTTCTGTCCGGGAGCCTCGGTGAAGGCTGGGGGGCGAGCGCCATTTATCTGGCCGCAGCCGCAGTCTCGACCACGGCGGTGATCGCGACGTGCCGGCTGAAAATCGTCAATCCTCAACCGAAAGAGTAGCGCTCCTGTGGGGTCGATTACCGCACGGTCCACAGAACCATGCGGTGAATTGATCATCATCCCGGCGAATTTGCCTCGGAACAGAGGTGCGCCAGAGCTTGAGGGCGCATTGGCGCATTCTGATAGCGATTTGGCACAAAATGAGAGTGAGCCACGGGTGGAAGGCAGGCGGATGCATTGCCGTTCTTGGCGGGCCGCGGCCGTCCGTTCACGGCTCGACAAATCGTCGCGTGGCGCAACTCGGCCGGGGAGGCGTCGCATGCGTCGATTGACTTTGCGCGGTCCGGTTCCTAATCATCGGCTGTTGGATGGTTCCTCCTTGTCGTGGCGACACGGGGGAATAATTGGGAATGTGACGGATGGACCCAAATCGGGCATCCTTATCGCAGCCGACCCCGCGACTGTAGAACGGTCAGGGTTCGCCATCGGGTTTGGTGCCGGGCTGTCGGCCGGTTGCATGGGCAGCCGGGGCAGGTCGGGGATCAAGCCGGAAAAGCCACTGGCGTGGCATCGTGATCAGCCGGGTTGGACGCCTCTTCTTCTACGAATCGTCCGCCTTTCACGAAGCCGCCCGCAGCGCCTGCGCGTCGGAGATGACGTGCAAAAGGTTCGCTGTCGGAAAAAAACGCCGGGAAGGTGAGGCGGGCCGCTCGGGTCCTGACATCGGAACCTTGCCCGTTAAGGGCGAGGCGATGTTTGGCCCCGTGACGCCGTGAGCCAGGAGACCTGCCATCCGACATGGGCATTCCGCCCGAGGGGACGTTTGTCTCCAACGCCATCACGGAGGTTGTTTTGGCTCGCAGATGTTTTCAAGAACGCGCCCGCGGCGCGCCCGACGGCCGTTGCCGCCTTCCGCTGATCTCGGCGTGTTGAGGCGGCGACGATGAGCAGTCTCAGCGCCGGACCCGTGCTGGTCCTCGGCGGCGCCCGTTCCGGCAAATCGAGCTTCTCCGAGAGGCTCGCCGAAGCGTCCGGCCTCACCAGACATTATGTCGCCACGGGACGCGCCTGGGACGACGAAATGCGCGCGCGCATCGACCACCACCGGATAAGCCGCGGCGAAGGCTGGACGACGCATGAGGAGCCGGTCGATCTCGTCGGCGTGCTCAGCCGCGTCGACAATCCTGCCAACGTGGTCCTGATCGACTGCCTGACGCTGTGGCTCACCAATCTCATGCTCGAAGAGCGCGACATCGCGACGGAGTTCGCCGCCCTTGCCGCGTATCTGCCCGAGGCGCAGGCGCGTCTCGTATTCGTTTCCAACGAGGTCGGCCTCGGCATCGTGCCCGAGAACCGCATGGCCCGCGAGTTTCGCGACCATGCCGGCCGGCTTCACCAGATCGTTGCGGAGAAATCCGCTGAAGTTTACTTTGTCGCGGCCGGTTTGCCGCTGAAAATGAAGGGTTGAAAAATGACCACTGCGAGAGCCAACCAGGGCAAGATCCCGGCGACCGTCATCACCGGCTTCCTTGGCGCCGGCAAGACCACGATGATCCGCAACCTTTTGCAGAACGCCGACGGCAAGCGCATCGCGCTGATCATCAACGAGTTCGGCGATCTCGGCGTCGATGGCGACGTGCTCAAGGGCTGCGGTGCGGAGGCCTGCACCGAGGACGACATCATCGAGCTCACCAATGGCTGCATCTGCTGCACGGTTGCCGATGATTTTATCCCGACCATGACCAAGCTGCTCGAGCGCGAGAACCGTCCCGATCACATCATCATCGAAACCTCGGGTCTCGCTTTGCCGCAGCCGCTGATCGCCGCCTTCAACTGGCCGGATATCCGCAGCGAAGTGACCGTCGATGGCGTCGTCACCGTGGTCGACAGTGCGGCCGTTGCCGCCGGCCGCTTTGCCGACGACCACGACAAGGTCGATGCGCTGCGCGTCGAGGACGACAATCTCGATCACGAAAGCCCGATCGAGGAACTGTTCGAGGACCAGCTGACCGCTGCCGATCTCATCGTGCTGAACAAGACCGACCTTATCGACGCTTCCGGCCTCAAGGCCGTGCGCGACGAGGTGTCTTCGCGCACCAGCCGCAAGCCTGCGATGATCGAGGCGAAGAACGGCGAAGTTGCCGCCGCCATCCTGCTCGGCCTCGGCGTCGGCACGGAAAGCGATATCGCCAACCGCAAGTCGCACCACGAGATGGAGCACGAAGCAGGCGAAGAGCACGACCACGACGAGTTCGACAGCTTTGTCGTCGAGCTCGGTTCGATCGCCGATCCCTCGGCCTTCATCGACCGGCTGAAGGGCGTGATTGCCGAGCATGACGTGCTGCGCCTCAAGGGCTTTGCCGACGTCCCCGGCAAGCCGATGCGCCTCCTGATCCAGGCGGTCGGCGCCCGCGTCGACCAGTATTATGATCGTGCCTGGGCTGCTGGCGAAAAGCGCGGCACGCGCCTCGTCGTCATCGGCCTGCACGACATGGACGAGGCAGCGGTGCGCGCTGCGATCACCGCGCTGGTCTAGATCGTTCCTTGAATGAAATGATCTAACGCATTGAAATGATGCAGTTCCGGATGGAAAACGCTCTTAGCGTTTTCGTTCGGAATTGCCCGAACGGACAAGACGAATGCATCTGCTTCTCGCCCAGAAAGGAACGATCGCCGACGGTAACGAAGCGATCGACCTTGGGCAAACGCCGGCCGATATCCTTTTCCTCTCGGCCGCCGACACCGAGCTCTCCTCGATCGCCGCAGCCCACGGCCGCCGCGACGGGGGCCTGAGCCTGCGCATCGCCAGCCTCATGAGCCTGATGCACCCGATGTCGGTCGATACCTATGTCGAGCGCACGGCGCGCCATGCGAAGCTGATCGTCGTCCGTCCGCTCGGTGGCGCCAGCTATTTCCGCTATCTGCTGGAAGCTCTGCATGCGGCTGCCGTCACTCACCGTTTCCAGATCGCGGTGCTGCCGGGCGACGACAAGCCGGATCCGGGGCTTGAGCCTTTCTCCACCGTCGCAGCCGACGACCGCCAGCGCCTCTGGGCCTATTTTACCGAAGGCGGCGCCGACAATGCCGGCCTCTTCCTCGACTATGCCGCGGCGCTGGTCACCGGTGCCGAGAAGCCGCAGCCAGCCAAGCCGCTGCTGAAGGCCGGAATCTGGTGGCCGGGTAAGGGCGTGATCGGGGTTTCGGAGTGGTTGGCGTATATTCAGCAAGGTTGCGGGCAAATGGTAGCGGGGGAGGGATTCGAACCCCCGACAGTCGCAATTTGCTTTTACCGCGCCCTCGTCCAGAGCGGCGAGACACGGCCGGTCGAGGCGCTGATCGACGCGTTAGCGAAACAAGGTGTCCGCGCGCTGCCGGTCTTCGTCTCCAGCCTCAAGGATGCGGTTTCCGTCGGCACGCTGCAAGCGATCTTTGCTGAAGCTGCACCCGACGTGGTGATGAACGCCACCGGTTTTGCCGTCTCGTCGCCAGGGGCCGATCGCCAGCCGACCGTGCTGGAATCGACCGGTGCGCCTGTCCTGCAGGTGATCTTCTCCGGCTCGTCGCGGGCGCAATGGGAGACGTCGCCGCAGGGGTTGATGGCGCGCGATCTCGCCATGAACGTCGCGCTGCCGGAAGTCGACGGCCGTATTCTTGCCCGCGCGGTTTCGTTCAAGGCGGCGTCGATCTACGACGCCAAGGTCGAGGCCAATATCGTCGGGCACGAGCCGCTCGAAGACCGGGTGCGCTTTGCCGCTGACCTTGCGGTCAACTGGGCGAAGCTGCGTCGGGCAGAGCCGCCTGAGCGCCGCATCGCAATCGTCATGGCCAACTATCCGAACCGCGACGGTCGCCTCGGCAACGGCGTCGGGCTCGACACGCCGGCCGGTACCGTCGAGGTGCTTGGCGCCATGGCGCGGGAAGGCTATGCGGTCGCCGAGGTTCCCGCCGACGGCGACGCGCTGATGCGTTACCTGATGGCCGGCCCGACCAATTCGGCAAGCCATGATCGCGAAATCCGCGAGCGTATTTCGTTGAACGATTACAAATCGTTCTTCGATTCGCTTCCGAAACAGATTCAGGATCAAGTCGCGGGGCGCTGGGGTGCGCCGGAGGCCGATCCCTTTTTCCTCGACGGTGCCTTCGCGCTGCCGCTCGCCCGCTTCGGCGAGGTGATCGTCGGCATCCAGCCGGCGCGCGGCTACAACATCGATCCGAAGGAAAGCTACCATTCGCCGGACCTCGTGCCGCCGCATGGCTATCTCGCCTTCTACGCCTTCCTCCGCCAACAGTTCGGCGCGCAGGCGATCGTCCACATGGGCAAACACGGCAATCTTGAATGGCTGCCGGGCAAGGCCCTGGCGCTGTCGGAGACCTGTTATCCCGAAGCGATTTTCGGGCCGCTGCCGCACATCTATCCCTTCATCGTCAACGATCCGGGCGAAGGCACGCAGGCCAAGCGCCGCACCAGCGCCGTCATCATCGATCACCTGACGCCGCCCTTGACGCGCGCCGAGTCCTACGGGCCGCTCAAGGATCTCGAAGCGCTTGTCGACGAATACTATGACGCCGCCGGCGGCGACCCGCGACGCCTCAGGCTCCTGAGCCGCCAGATCCTCGACCTCGTGCGCGACATCGGCCTCGACAGTGATGCCGGCATCGACAAGGGCGACAGCGACGACAAGGCGCTGGAAAAGCTCGACGCCTATCTCTGCGACCTCAAGGAAATGCAGATCCGCGACGGACTGCACATCTTCGGCGTCGCACCGGAGGGGCGTTTGCTGACGGATCTGACCGTGGCGCTCGCACGTGTGCCGCGCGGCCTCGGCGAGGGCGGCGACCAGAGCCTGCAGCGGGCGATCGCAGCGGATGCGGGGCTCGCCTTCGACCCGCTCGATTGCGTCATGTCCGACAGTTGGGCAGCCCCGAAGCCACCAATCCTCGGCGACGTCTCCGACGCCCCCTGGCGCACCGCCGGCGATACGGTGGAGCGCATCGAGTTGCTGGCCGCACATCTCGTTGCCGGCGAAGAGGTCTGCCCGGAAAGCTGGTCGAACACCCGTGCCGTGCTCGACGAAATCGAGACCCGCCTCAAGCCCTCGATTTCGGGCTCGGGCGCTGCGGAAATGGCGGGCTTCCTCACCGGCCTCAGCGGCCGCTTCGTCGCCCCCGGTCCCTCCGGCGCGCCGACGCGCGGGCGGCCGGATGTGCTGCCGACGGGCCGCAACTTCTACTCCGTCGACAGCCGTGCGGTGCCGACGCCGGCGGCCTACGAGCTTGGCAAGAAATCGGCCGAACTCTTGATCCGCCGCTATCTGCAGGATCACGGCGAGTGGCCGTCCTCCTTCGGGCTGACGGCCTGGGGCACGGCGAACATGCGCACCGGCGGCGACGACATCGCCCAGGCGCTCGCGCTGATCGGCACTAAACCCACCTGGGACATGGTCTCGCGCCGGGTGATGGGCTACGAGATCGTGCCGCTTGCCGTACTCGGCCGCCCGCGCGTCGACGTGACCTTGCGCATTTCCGGATTCTTCCGCGATGCCTTTCCGGATCAGATCGCGCTTTTCGACAAGGCGATCCGCGCCGTCGGCGCGCTGGATGAGGACGATGCCGACAACATGATCGCGGCGCGCATGCGGGCGGAAAGCCGGCGGCTGGAGGCCGAAGGCGTCGAGGCGGCCGAGGCAGCACGTCGCGCCTCCTACCGCGTCTTCGGCGCCAAGCCCGGGGCCTATGGCGCCGGCCTGCAGGCGCTGATCGACGAGAAGGGCTGGGAAACCAAAGCCGATCTCGCCGAGGCCTATCTGACCTGGGGCGCCTATGCCTATGGCGCCGGCGAAGAAGGCAAGGCCGAGCGCGACCTCTTCGAAGAACGCCTGCGCACGATCGAGGCGGTGGTGCAGAACCAGGACAACCGCGAGCACGACCTGCTCGATAGCGACGACTACTACCAGTTCGAAGGCGGCATGAGTGCTGCTGCCGAACAGCTCGGCGGACACCGCCCGGCGATCTACCACAACGACCATTCCCGGCTGGAAAAGCCGGTGATCCGCTCGCTCGAAGAAGAGATCGGCCGCGTCGTCAGGGCGCGTGTCGTCAATCCGAAATGGATCGATGGCGTCATGCGCCACGGCTACAAGGGCGCCTTCGAGATCGCCGCCACGGTCGATTACATGTTCGCGTTTGCGGCGACCACGGGGGCCGTGCGCGACCATCATTTCGAGGCGGCCTATCAGGCATTCGTCGTCGACGAGCGGGTGGCGGATTTCCTGCGCGAGAAGAACCCGGCGGCCTTTGCCGAACTGGCCGAACGTTTCCTTGAGGCGATCGACCGCAATCTCTGGACCCCGCGCTCGAACTCGGCGCGGTTTGAACTCGCCGGCATCGGCACGGCAGCAACCCGGCGTCGCGACGGCAACGAATAGAGCGGTTCCGGGCTGGCGGTTTTCCGTCCGGAATTGCTTGGAAACAAAGACCTGGTTCCGTTTCGCTGTTCAGTGAAGCGCTAGAAGGAACCGAAGCGGGACGAGGGCGGCTGCCCATCCCGAACTTGAGAACCGAGGGAGTGAACATGAGCGACGAGACGACAGTAGGCGGCGAAGCCCCGGCCGAGAAGGACGATGCACGCCACGCCATGAAGATGGCGAAGAAGAAGGCGGCACGCGAAAAGATCATGGCGACGAAGACCGACGAGAAGGGGCTAATCATCGTCAACACCGGCAAGGGCAAGGGCAAGTCGACCGCCGGCTTCGGCATGATCTTCCGCCATATCGCCCATGGCATGCCCTGCGCCGTCGTGCAGTTCATCAAGGGCGCGATGGCGACCGGCGAGCGCGAGCTGATCGAGAAACACTTTGGCGATGTCTGCCAGTTCTACACGCTCGGCGAGGGCTTTACCTGGGAAACGCAGGATCGCGCCCGCGACGTGGCGATGGCGGAAAAGGCCTGGGAGAAGGCGAAGGAACTGATCCGCGACGAGCGCAACTCGATGGTGCTGCTCGACGAGATCAACATCGCGCTGCGCTACGACTATATCGACGTCGCCGAGGTCGTGCGTTTCCTGAAAGAGGAAAAGCCGCATATGACCCACGTGGTGCTCACCGGCCGCAACGCCAAGGAAGACCTGATCGAGATCGCCGACCTCGTCACCGAGATGGAGCTGATCAAGCATCCGTTCCGCTCCGGCATCAAGGCGCAGCAGGGCGTGGAATTCTGATGAGCCAGAGCTGGCAGTTCTGGGCACTGCTTTCGGCGGCCTTTGCTGCGCTCACGGCCGTGTTTGCCAAGGTCGGGGTTGCGCAGATCAACTCCGACTTCGCAACGCTGATCCGCACCGTCGTCATCCTCGGCGTGATAGCCGCCATCGTTGCGGCGACCGGGCAATGGCAGAAGCCGTCGGAAATCCCCGGCCGCACCTGGCTGTTCCTGGCGCTGTCGGGCCTTGCGACCGGCGCCTCCTGGCTTGCCTATTTCCGCGCGCTGAAGCTCGGCGACGCCGCCCGTGTCGCCCCGATCGACAAGCTGTCGATCGTCATGGTCGCGATCTTCGGCGTGCTGTTCCTCGGCGAAAAGCTCAACCTGATGAACTGGCTTGGCGTTGCCTTCATTGCGACAGGGGCATTGTTGATCGCAGTTTTCTGAATTTCTACGCGCCTGCCTCGCGCGAATTTGTTCCCTTAATGTTCGCCTCAATCAAGCCGCAATTCTGATACACGAAATGGTTGTGGATGGTGGGAGAGCTGCAGGTGGGATGGTGAGGATAGGCGCAAGCGCCTTGAAAGGGACTATCTTTCCTTTGCCGTGTCAGCGACGGCAGCGCTGGCGGTCATCTGGGCTGCCGTCCACCTCGTCACATCGGCTTCGCTCTGCCCCCTTTAAGCTTATTGTTCCCCTCCTCAGTATCTTTCCGGCAATGGTCGCGGCGCGGTTGACGGTCGCGTTCAGCCGACCGGTTCGCAATAGCTGGCAGTTGCTGGCGCTTTCCTGCATCTGTGGTTTCGGCACGGTTGCCGGGTTTGTCGGCGTCTACACTTTGACCACGTATTTTGCGAGTTGGGACCCCGGTGGATATGCGGTGCCTTATGCGGTGCTGGCGCGTTACGGACCGGCGTCCGATCTGCTGATGTTCTCGGTCGGCGGTGCGCTCATGGCCGGGGCGACCTTGGGGCTGTGGCTGCTGCGAGACAGGCGGGTGCAACGCATTCGCGCTGATGGCGAACCGGGCGGCACGGCCGCTTCGATGCTTTCGGTGGTTGTCGCGCACGAGCCGTACATTCGCAGCCGCCAATCGCGGGCAGACGAACGCTACTTCTGGCTATCGATTCTCATCGGCCCCTTGGTCGTTATCTTGCCGCTGATAATTCTGGAGATGATTTTCTGGCCGCAAAACGCGATCAGCGCAGACAAATTGCCGTGGGCGGCGCTGAGATACTATTTCGGTAGTACTTACGCCGCCGCAATCAGCGCGGTGCTGGTTCTTGCGTTCGTATCCAATCGCTCACGCCGCTCGGCCTGGCTTGCGGCCCTGTTTATCGGCTTGCACGGCGGAGCGGTCTTCACGCTTCTGTTTGATTATGCAGACAATACCGCCAGCAATCAGGCGTTTCTGTTGCTTTTCGGCGGCCTTCTCGGTGCTCTTGCGGCTGCCATCTGCGCCGCGATGTGGTTTCCCGATCGGCGTGGCCTTGGTGCGCAGACTGCGAAACAGACAGCCTCAGCGCTGGGTTTGATGCGCGCGCTGGTGATCGCCGGCTTTGCGGCACCCACTGTGGCTGCGCTTGTTTGCTGCCTTTTGGCCGTCGCCGCGCAAATGTTTGGCATCGCGCCGCAGGACCTGTTCAACGGTGGCAGGCAGGTTGGCGCGGCGGAGACGTGGGTCTTGAACTATCGGGTCTGGGCGGTTGTGGCCTTGATGACGATGATGCTCGACCAGTTTCTCAAAGACAGGGCCGCCCGGCCGGGCGTCGCCATCGTCATCCTCTCGCTTGCAGCCTTTCTCGTCGGCGGCGCAATGGCACATAGCCTGAGCGAGGACATCCTTCGGAAGATCGTGCCGATATCGGCGGCCACCTTCCTCGGGCTTGGTCTTACCAGCGTCGTTGCCGGCCTTTCGGCCGTCGTTCTGATCCGCCGCGGCCCTTTGCGCCGTTCGCTCCAAGTTGAGAATGCCGTCGCCTGAGGGTGGAACAGTGGCCGCCGGAAGGGCTACAACTGTTAACTAGCGGGGAGAGTAGAGCGGACAGATATGGCGTGTATACAGGCGCAATGTTCTTGAAATGTTCGTCTCAGTCAAATAGCAATCGTGCTGCACGAAAAAGTTGTGTCTGGTGGGGGTAACAGCATGCAGATAACGGATGATTGGCGCGAACGTCTGGCACGGTCGTACCTTCCTTTCGCGACATGGATTACCGTGGCATTGGTGGCGATTGTTACTGGCGCCCTCTTCCCCCTGACCGGGCAGACTGGCGCATATATGGTCTTGATCGCGTTTCTGTGCGCCTCGCCAGCGATGATCAGCGCGCGGTTGACAATCGCGCTCAGTCGCTTTGTTCGCACGAGCTGGCAGCTTCTTGTCCTGTCGGCGGGGTGTGGTTTCGTAACCGTGATCGGTTTCGCAGCCGCCTATCTCCTGTGTATCGTTGTCGGGAGCTGGAACCCCGCCGAAACGGCTCCCACCGATGTTGCGCAGTCAGCCAAGGCGGGCATTGTTTCCAGAGTCTTCCAGGGATCTCTTTTCTTTCTTATCTCGGCTGCCGCCGGTGGACTGGCGTCCAGCACCAGTGCAGGCCTGTGGTTGTATCGGGAATGGCGCCTGCGCCAGGGCCGTGGCGCGGCCAAAGTGGCGACGGGCAACGCGTTGCCAGCCACCGACGCTGGAATTGGCGACGGCCGTATGCACCGTGGCAGGCGGGCCGCTTCAGACATGCGCTTCTTCTGGTGTACGACCGCCTGTGGCCCCATGATCGTTGCGCTGATGTTGGGGTTATTCCTCAACTCCCTTTCTGGTCCGTCGATGCCTGTCGCGCCTGAGCAAGTGCTGTGGCTCGCGCTTAACGTCTATTACGGCGGTTCGTTTGCGGCGGCCGTGGCTGCGGCCTTGATGCTTACGCTCGTCTATGATCGCGGGCGCCGCTCGGCCTGGCTCGCAGCACTTTGTGTCGGCTTGCACGCCGGCGCCATGCTTCTGGTTCTGTTTGTTCCGGCGAGTACCGATGGCGAAGCCGGCGCCATTGTTTTTCCGATGCTTTTGGGTGGCCTCGTCGGCGCCTTGTCCGCTGCGATATGTACGGCATTCTGGTTTCCCGATCGCCGCGGGCTGGTGCCTTCGGATGTCACAGCCGAGGCGGGAATGAACGGATGGGCGTTGGTGCGGCCATTGATCGTCGCCGGTTTCATTGCCCCGCTTGCCGCCGCGCTTGCCTATGGTCTCTTCGTCGGCCTCGTTCCGTCAGCGGGCACGTCGCCGGACAGCACGTTCATCGGTCGGTTGCGCAGCTTCGATCCGTGGACTTGGGCCATTGCCTACAGGGTCTGGGCCGTCGTGGCGCTGCAAGCGCTGGTGCTGCGCCATTTGTTGCCGATGGCGCATGTCCCAACGTCGCTCGCCATGGGGATCACGGTCGTCCTTGCTTTCCTGTTTTCCGGTGGCGTGGGCCACAGCCTCGACGACTACGTCATGTCGGGGTCTACAGTGGTCTCGTTCTCTTCCTTCCTGGAATTTGCGTTGCCCGGTCTCGTGGCTGCGCTTGCGGCCCTCTATTTTATCGACCTTGAGCGACCACGCCGCGCAGTCGAGGCGGGCAATGCTGCCGCCTGAGGCGGCGGCATTCCGAGGTCACACCCACCGGCGGACACGCCTGCAATAGGCATCGTAGGCGTCGCCGAAGGCGCGGGCGAGGTGGGTTTCCTCCATGCGGATCTGGTAGGAGATCGAGATCCAGGCCGAGAGCGCCAGCGCCACCGAGACGACGTTAGGCACCGCCAGCACCGTGCCGATGAGCGCGGTCACCATCCCGACATAGATCGGGTTGCGCGAGAAGGCATAGAGGCCGGAGGTCACAAGCGGCGTATCCTGCTTTTCAGGGATGCCGATCTTCCAGGAGTGGCGCATCGCCCATTGCGACAGCATCGTCAGCCCGCCGCCAAGCACCATCAGCGCCAGCCCGGCGGCGTGAAGGAGGGGCGTGTTGAGCGCCGGAATCCGTCCGAGGGCGGCATCGACGGATGCCGGGAGCATGGCGACCGCCAAAAGGTGGATCACCAGCGCCGCGACGATCAGGCGGAAAAGCTTGCCCGCAAACCCCTCGGCATCGTCGCCATAGGTCAGCACGACCGGCGACCGGCCGGATTGTACGCGGCGGAGGATCGCCAGCGCCAGAGTGGACAGTCCGACGACGAGCATCAGCATGGCGGGAAGGGTGGTGGACATGAAACCTCTGGAGCGAGCGGAGTGACAAGACAGGCGCGTTCGCCGGGTAGGCTCTCCCTGTGAGCGTCTGCCTGGCGAAGCATTCTGGATCATCTTGAAATCTCTAGTGACTAGAGGTGCAAGTGCCGGGCTTGTCCGACTTTCGTCATGGTTACCGGATCTTTTGCGGAGTCTGGAGGCTGTCCTCGTCGTCCGCCGTGTCGGAAGGGTGGCAAAATTCGAGCCTTGACGGCTGCTCCTTCCGCCGGGCGATTGTATAGGCAGGAGGCCGCACCCATGTTAGAGCGTCGACAGGCTAAATACGGGTGAACCTTGAAGAATACTCTCAAAGCTGCACTTGGTGTCGCATCGATCTTGCTGTTCTTGTCATCAGGCGTGGCGGGGCAGGCGCAAACCGTGAAGAGCGGTGCGTCACGGGCCCAGGAAACGTCGGCCAGCCAGAAGGCGAAACCGAAAACCAAAACGACGCGCAAGCAAAGGGCCGCGGATGAAGCCAAGGCCAAGGCGCTCGCCGAAGCGCGCCGCCCACGGCTCTGCAAAACCCGGGACAACGAATGCGGCTATGGCGCAGGTCCGGTCGGAGAACAGTGCTCGTGCTGGTCGAAATCCGGTGCGCCGGATCTTGGCATAACTGTCAGACGTTGATCGCCCGCGACATTCGCGCGGGCCGGCAAGCGCGCCGTTCGAAGCTACCTGACGCGTTAGAACGCGCAGGGCGCCTGGTTCGTTCTAAAGGCTTGGAATTGGGTTTGAGTGATGGAAGCCGGCGTTGAACGCAGAAAAATGACCGACCTCGAAAACAGTGCGCTTCAGTTCGCGACCCGAGCACATGGGGAGCAGAAGCGCAAATATGACGGTCGGCCCTATATCGTTCATCCGGTTGCGGTGGCGGAGATCGTTCGAAGCGTTCCCCATACGCCCGAAATGATCGCCGCAGCGCTGCTTCACGATACGGTCGAGGATACCGACGCGACCCTGTTGGAGATCAAGGAGGCGTTCGGCGCCAAGGTCGCAACGCTGGTTGCGTGGCTCACCGACATATCCACCCCGTTCCACGGCAACCGACAGGTGCGCAAGGAACTGGATCGCCAGCACCTTGCACTGGCGCCAGCGGCAGCGAAAACCATCAAGCTCGCCGACCTGATCGACAACGCGACAGCGATCAGAACCGGCGATCCGAATTTCTGGAAAGTGTTCGGCGCCGAGATGAAGCGCCTACTGGAAGTCTTGGGCGACGGCGACGAAACCCTTCTCGCAAAGGCCCGTGCCTTGGCGCCGGAATGAGAGTTCTGCCGTTTATCGGCAAGCCTCTCCGCGCCCTGTCGATCCGGCTCGCCGGTCATCGAGGATTGCAGAACCGACGTGCGCTTGCGGTCTCTGCCGCCGGTGTGGCCCAGGCGCCTCGTAGGCTCGACCCGCGCGCCCATTAGGACGACGCAGAACTTGCCGACCGGGCCGGCGCCTCAAAGCCCCAGCCAGATCCTCAAGGGATGCATCGGATCGGCGAGCAGCCGGATCGCGAGTGCGATCGAGACGATGACGAGCAGCGGCTTGATGATCTTGGCGCCCTTGGCCATGGCATAGCGCGAGCCGACCTGGGCGCCGAGGAACTGGCCGAGGCCCATCAGCAGGCCGACCTTCCAGAGGACGGCGCCGAAGAAGAGGAAGACGCCGAAGGCGCCGACGTTGGAGCCGAAGTTGAGGAACTTCGTGTGCGCCGTCGCCTTCAACACGCCGAAGCCGGCAAGCGTGACGAAGCCGAGCATGAAGAAGGAGCCGGTGCCAGGGCCGAAGACGCCGTCGTAAAAGCCGATCAACGGCACCAGGGTCAGCGTGAAGACGAAGGGCGTGACGCGGCTGTGCTGGTCGACGTCGCCCATGTTCGGCTTCAGGCCGAAATAAAGCGCAATGGCGATCAACAGGAAGGGCAGGATCGCCTTCAGCACATCGCCGGGAACGATGGTCGCAAGCAGGGCGCCGAGCACGGCGCCGGCCGCCGACATCAGCGCCATCGGCAGTTGCTCTTTCAGGTTCACATGGCCGCGCCGGGCATAGGACAGCGTCGCCGAGCCTGAGCCGAACAATCCCTGCAGCTTGTTGGTGCCGAGCGTCTGCAAGGGCGGGATGCCCGCGATCAGCATGGCCGGAATGGTGATCATGCCGCCGCCGCCAGCGATCGAATCGATGAAGCCGGCAATGAAGGCGGCGACGAACAGGAAGGCGAGCAGGTGGAAGGCGAGATCTTGCACGGCGGGGACTCAAAGGGGGAGATGTCAGGCGGGATTTTCCGCCTTGTGTCAGAGCCCGGCGCGATTTGCAAAGCCTTCTGTCGCGGTGTCGCTGTTCACGCAGGCTTCGGAACTGCGAAACCGGCAGAGATTCAAAGCCTTGTCCTGAGTCGCTGGTTTTCTGGATGGAGGCGCTCTTGCGCGCACGGGCGCCCAAGATGGGCTGTCATTGCGATAGGGCGAGCGGATGACGATGTTCCTCAAACGCGACATGGCGATGGCGCAATCCGGTTTGACCGGCCTTTCGCGCTCCGGTAAAAATGAAGGATATGCGACGGCGTCCGCTTCGGCGGACTGAAAGAGCGTCCGGTGCGGCCGACCCAGCCAGGGGGCCATCAGCCGGTGCTGTCCAGATCGGCCGGGACCATTCGTCCCAGCCGGCGCTTCGTTAAGGAGAACCGACGAAGGGAGCCGGCCGCCGATGCCATCGGGCCAACACGCTGCACAGACGACAAAGGCAGGAACCGGGCTGGTGCTCGGGCTCGGCTGCGAGCGTCGCACGCCGGCCGATGAGGTGATCGCCCTTGCCGAGCGCGCGCTTGCCGATGCCGGTGCCGCGTCCAGTGATCTGCGGCTGGTCGCCTCGCTCGATGCCCGCGCCGAGGAGCCGGCGATCCTGGCAGTCGCAAAACATTTCGCGGTTCCGGCCGCGTTCTACGATGCCGCCACGCTCGAAGCCGAAGCTTCGCGGCTCGCCAATCCCTCGGAAATCGTCTTTGCCTACACCGGCTGCCACGGTGTCGCCGAAGGGGCAGCGCTCGTCGGCGCCGGCAGCGAAGCCGTTCTGATCGTGCCGAAGATCGTCTCCGCCCATGCGACGGCGGCCCTCGCAGGGCCGGCGACCTTGCGCGCTGAAAAGCGCATTCCGGCGGCGGAGGCTGTCTGATGCGCGCCTATGTTGTTGAATTGAATCAATCTTTTGTCCGGGTTTGCTCAGGAATGGAATCCGGTTCTTTAGAGATCGCGTCAGGCGCGCCGTTGGGCGGCGCCGAAATACAGGTGGGACAGCACGCATGATCGACAACCTCTTTGCCGGATTGCCGGCGCTCGAAAAAGGTTCGGTCTGGCTGGTCGGCGCCGGCCCGGGCGATCCCGGCCTGTTGACGCTGCATGCGGCCAATGCGCTGCGCCAGGCGGATGTGATCGTGCACGATGCGCTGGTCAACGAGGATTGCCTGAAGCTCGCGCGGCCGGGTGCCGTGCTGGAGTTTGCGGGCAAGCGCGGCGGCAAGCCATCGCCGAAGCAGCGCGACATCTCGCTTCGCCTCGTCGAGCTCGCGCGCGCCGGCAACCGGGTGCTGCGCCTCAAAGGCGGCGATCCCTTCGTCTTCGGCCGTGGCGGCGAGGAGGCGCTGACGCTGGTCGAGCATCAGGTGCCGTTTCGCATCGTGCCCGGCATCACCGCAGGCATCGGTGGCCTTGCCTATGCCGGCATTCCGGTGACCCACCGCGAGGTGAACCACGCCGTCACTTTCCTGACTGGCCATGATTCCTCCGGCCTGGTGCCGGACCGCATCAACTGGCAGGGCATCGCCAGCGGCTCGCCCGTCATCGTCATGTATATGGCGATGAAACATATCGGCGCCATCACCGCCAATCTCATCGCCGGCGGTCGCTCGCCGGACGAGCCGGTCGCCTTCGTCTGCAACGCGGCAACGCCGGAGCAGGCGGTGCTGGAAACGACGCTGTCGCGTGCCGAGGCCGATGTCGCGGCGGCAGGCCTGGAGCCGCCGGCGATCGTCGTCGTCGGCGAGGTGGTGCGACTGCGCGCAGCGCTCGACTGGATCGGCGCGCTCGACGGGCGCAAGCTCGCCGCCGACCCCTTCGCCAATCGCATTCTCAGGAACCCGGCATGAGCGGATTGCTGATTGCCGCCCCATCGTCCGGCTCCGGCAAGACGACGGTGACGCTCGGGCTGATGCGCGCGCTGAAGAAGCGCGGCGTGGCGATCGCGCCCGGCAAGGCGGGGCCGGACTATATCGATCCCGCCTTCCATGCGGCGGCGACCGGTGAGCCCTGCTTCAACTACGATCCCTGGGCCATGCGCCCGGAACTGCTGCTTGCCAATGCGTCGCATGCGGCTGCCGGCGGGCGCACCTTGATCGTCGAGGCGATGATGGGGCTGCACGACGGAGCTGCCGACGGTTCGGGAACGCCGGCTGATCTCACCGCGACGCTGAACCTCGCGGTCATTCTGGTGGTCGATTGCGCCCGCATGTCCCAGTCGGTTGCCGCACTCGTCCGTGGCTACGCGGATCACCGCGACGATATCCGGGTGGTCGGCGTCATCCTCAACAAGGTCGGCAGCGACCGGCATGAAATGATGCTGCGCGATGCGCTCGCCAAGGTGCGCATGCCTGTGTTCGGCGTGCTCCGGCAGGACAGCGCGCTGCAACTGCCGGAGCGCCATCTCGGCCTGGTGCAGGCGGGCGAACATTCGGCGCTCGAAGGTTTCATCGAGGCCGCGGCGGCGCGCGTCGAGGCTGCCTGCGATCTCGATGCCATCCGCCTGATCGCGACGATTTTTCCGCAGGTGCCCGCAGCCGCCGATACCAGGCGGTTGCAGCCGTTCGGCCAGCGCATCGCGGTCGCGCGCGATATCGCCTTTGCGTTCTGTTACGAGCACCTGCTTTACGGTTGGCGGCAAGGCGGCGCGGAGATTTCCTTCTTCTCGCCGCTCGCCGACGAGGCGCCGGATGCAGAAGCCGATGCCGTCTATCTGCCCGGCGGCTATCCGGAGCTGCATGCGGGGCGCTTAAGCGCCGCCGCCCGCTTCCGCTCGGGCATGCATTCGGCGGCCGAACGTGGCGCCCGGATTTTTGGCGAATGCGGCGGCTACATGGTGCTTGGCGAAGGGCTTGTCGCTGCCGATGGCGCACGCTACGACATGCTCGGCCTGCTGCCACTCGTCACCAGTTTTGCCGAGCGCAGGCGGCACCTCGGCTATCGCCGCGTCGTGCCTGTCGACAACGCCTTCTTCGATGGACCCATGACGGCGCACGAATTCCACTATGCGACCATCGTCGCCGAAGGGGCGGCCGATCGGCTGTTTGCCGTCAGCGACGCCGCCGGCGAGGATCTCGGCCAGGCAGGCCTCCGGCGTGGCCCTGTCGCCGGTTCCTTCATGCATCTGATCGACGTCGCGGGTGCTGCATGAGCGCACCGATCGTTCACGGCGGTGGCATCACCGAAGCCGCAGCGCGCTATGGCGGCCGGCTCGAAGACTGGCTGGATCTCTCGACCGGCATCAACCCATGCCCCGTCGCCTTGCCTGAAGTGCCCGAGCGCGCCTGGCACCGGCTGCCGGACCGGCAGACGGTGGATGACGCGCGGCGCGCGGCCGCCGACTACTACCGCACCAACGGCGTGCTCCCGTTGCCTGTGCCGGGCACGCAATCGGTGATCCAGCTGCTGCCGCGTCTTGCTCCGGCAGGCAGGCGCGTCGCGATCTTCGGGCCGACCTATGGCGAATATGCCCGCGTGCTCGAGGCGGCCGGCTTTGCCGTCGATCGCGTCGCGGATGCCGACGCGCTGACGGCCGAACATGGCCTTGTCATCGTCGTCAACCCCAACAACCCGACCGGCCGCGCCTTGACGCCGACGGAGCTTTTGGCGATCGCCGCAAGGCAAAAAGCGAGCGGCGGGCTGCTGCTCGTCGACGAAGCATTCGGCGATCTCGAGCCGGAGCTGAGCGTCGCCGGCCATGTGCCGGGGCAGGGCAATCTCATCGTCTTCCGCTCCTTCGGCAAGTTCTTCGGCCTTGCGGGCCTGCGCCTGGGTTTCGTCGTTGCGACCGAGCCGGTGCTTGCGTCCTTTGCCGACTGGCTCGGCCCCTGGGCCGTCTCCGGTCCGGCGCTGACGATCTCGAAAGCGCTGATGCAGGGCGACACGAAGGCGATCGCAGCGGGGATCATCGAGCGTCGCGCCGGCCTCGACGCGGCTCTCGATGGGGCAGGGCTCGCCCGCATCGGCGGCACAGGGCTTTTCGTGTTGGTCGAGCATCCGCGGGCGGCGCTGCTGCAGGAGCGGCTCTGCAAGGCCCATATCCTCACGCGCAAGTTCGACTATGCGCCGAGCTGGCTCAGGATCGGGTTGGCACCTGACGCGGCGGGCGACCGGCGGCTTGCGGACGCGCTTGCCGGCATGGAGCTCTGAGGTGTCGGAGACCATCCTTTTCATCCTCGCGCTGGCGCTGGTGATCGATCGCGTCGTCGGCGATCCGGACTGGCTCTGGGCGCGCGTGCCGCATCCGGTCGTGTTCTTCGGCAAGGCCATCGGCTTTTTCGACGCCCGGCTGAACCGCGAGGACCTGGAGGATGGCGCCCGCCGATTTCGGGGCGTCGTCGCGATCCTGCTGTTGCTTGGCCTCAGCGCCTGGTTCGGCCATCTGCTGCATCGCCTGTTCGCCGTCTTCGGGCCGCTCGGCTTCCTGCTGGAGGCGGTTCTGGTCGCGGTCTTCCTGGCGCAGAAGAGCCTTGCCGATCACGTGCGTCGCGTGGCCGACGGTTTGCGACAGGGTGGGCTTGAAGGCGGACGTGCCGCCGTGTCGATGATCGTCGGCCGCGATCCGAAAACGCTCGACGAGCCGGCGGTCTGCCGCGCGGCGATCGAGAGCCTTGCCGAGAACTTCTCCGATGGCGTCGTGGCACCGGCCTTCTGGTATGCCGTTGCCGGCCTGCCGGGGCTTCTTGCCTACAAGATGCTGAACACCGCCGATTCGATGATCGGCCACAAGTCGCCGAAATATCTGCACTTCGGCTGGGCTTCGGCCCGGCTCGACGACGTCGCCAACCTGCCGGCTGCCAGGCTCTCGATCCTGTTGATCTCGGCCGGTGCGCTGATCCATCGCGGCGCACATGCCGCCAAGGATGCTCTGACCGTGAGCCTTCGCGACCACGGCCTGCACCGCTCGCCGAATTCCGGCTGGCCGGAAGCGGCCATGGCGGGCGCGCTTGACCTGCAGCTTGCGGGCCCGCGCATCTATGGCGGCGTCAAGGTCAGCGAGCCGATGATCAACGGGCCGGGCCGGGCGGTTGCGAAAAGCGAAGACATCGACGCCGGTATTGCTGTCTTTTATGGCGCCTGCACGGTCATGACCGGGCTTGTTCTTGCAATCGCAATGATTTGATCGCGGAAGTTGACCTTCGCATTAAGACTCTGCTTTCCATATGTATTAAGATCGTATCATATTCGATCAGTTATTCTCCTGGAACGTTTGGTTCCACCGGTACGTGTTCGTCTTCCCGGAGAGAGAAGCATGCGCAAAAGCCTTCTGACTGCGCTGATTGCCGCCCTGCTGCAGTTTACCGTTCAACCCGCGAACGCCGCCAATCTGATTGCCGATATCAGCCTGTCGTCGCAGACGATGACCGTCAGCCAGAACGGCATCGTGATGTATCGCTGGAAGGTCTCGACGGCGCGCAAGGGCTATGTGACGCCACGCGGCAGCTGGAGTGCGAAGTGGCTCTCGCGTAACCACCGTTCGCGCAAGTACGACGATGCGCCAATGCCTTACGCCGTGTTCTTCAACGGCGGCTACGCCATCCACGCGACCTACGACATCAAGCGGCTCGGCCGCCCGGCCTCGCACGGCTGCGTGCGGCTGCATCCCAACAATGCGGCGGAGTTTTTCGCCCTCACCAAGGAACACGGGTTGGCGAACACGCGGATCGTGATTACGCGGTGACGGCATAGGGCTGCCGGCTCTCGTCAAGACTTGCGCCCCTCATCCGCCTGCCGGCACCTTCTCCCCGTTTTCTACGGGGAGAAGGGATGTTGCAGCACCCGCTCGTTCTCCACAGGCCCGTTTGATTTTCAGCTATGGCGGCGCCGCGGAAGGCGGCGCTGCGGCCGCGCTCGTAACCTCTCCCCGCCTGCAGGGAGAGGGTTAGGGTAAGGGGGCAATCTTGTGCAGATGTTTTGTGCGGCGTCGAGCCAGGGCGACTGAGCGCCGCCGAGCGCCGCTCAGTCGATCCCGGCCACATGCATCAACCGGTCGAGGCTCGGCACGGTGACGTGGCGGCTGTTTTCGATGCGGATGACGTTCTCCTTGCGCAGCTTGGTGATCTGGCGGCTGACGGTCTCGATGGTGAGGCCGAGATAGTCGGCGATGTCGGCGCGCGACAGCGGCAGGTCGAACTCGTTCGAGGTGCCGTTTTCCGGGTCGATATGGGTGGCGATGATGTAGAGGAAACTCGCGACCTTTTCCTGCGCGGTCTTGCGGCCGAGCGTCAGCATCCAGTCGCGCGCCTCGTCGAGCTCCTTCAGCGCCTGCTCGTGCAGCCGGTGCTCGAGGTTGGGCGCTTCGGAGACCAGGCGATCGATGACGGTGCGAGGGAAACAACAGATGTCGGTATCGACGGCCGCTTCCGCCGTCAGGGCGCTCTCGCGGGTAAAGGGCCGGCCCATGAAATCAGGGGCAAACTGCAGGCCGACGATCTGCTGCCGGCCGTCGGCCAGAACCTTGCTGAGCTTGACGACACCGTTGATGATGTTGGCATAGCTCTCGGTCGCTTCGCCTTGGCCGATGACCTCGCGGCCGGGCTCGATGCTGCGGCGAGTCGAATGGCGGCTGAGGTCGAGCAGCTGATCCGGGGTGAGCGTGCCGCAAACGCCGCCATGGCGCGCCTCGCAGGCGGCGCAGACGGCTGGAACCTCCGAATTATGGATATCCTTGCGACGATGTTCGTTCACGATCTGCAATTCTTTCTACCTGCACGCCGTTGGTCTCTGGATGACCAAAGAGGATGCGGGTCGTTAAATCAAGAGTTGACAGGTGCTAATTCCGAAAGCGCGAAACAATGTCTCATGCCAGCTTGAGCATTGTCAATTTTAACGTGTTAATTCGGCGACTTGATCAAAATCAAAGGCCTCTTTGCCGATCCGTCCTAAGCCGTCTTCATGACAGCGGAGAGACTTATGGACGACGCGCTCATCCTCAAGCATGCGAGCCCTGTGCCGCGCTACACCAGCTACCCGACCGCACCGCATTTTTCCGAGGCGGTGGGGCCGGTTGACTATCAAGGCTGGCTCGGTGCGATCCGTGCGGGCGAGGCGATCTCGCTCTATGCGCACGTGCCCTATTGCGACAGGCTCTGTTGGTTCTGTGCCTGCCATACGAAGCAGACGCTGCGCTATGATCCGGTGGCAACCTATCTAGCCGGCCTGCATCGCGAGGTTGCAGAAATCGGCAACCGGGTGAACCGCGAGGCCAGGGTGACGGCGCTGCATTTCGGCGGCGGCTCGCCGACGCTCGTCAGGCCCGACGACATGATCGCGCTGAAGCGTGCTTTTGCCTCACACTTCACCTTTGCGCCCGATTGCGAGATCAGCGTCGAGATGGACCCGAACGATCTCGACGAAGCGCGCCATGACGCGTTGGCCAAGATCGGCATGACGCGGGCGAGCTTCGGCATCCAGGATTTCGATCCGGTCGTACAGAAGGCGATCAACCGCATCCAGACCTTCGAGCAGACGCGCGACGCGATCGAGGCATCCCGGGCACGGGGCGTGCACTCGGTCAATTGCGACGTGCTCTATGGTTTGCCCTATCAGAGCCTCCAGTCGCTGGAGCGGACGATGGAGGCCGTGCTTTCGCTCGCGCCTGATCGCGTCGCACTCTTCGGCTACGCCCATGTGCCATGGATGAAGACGCACCAGAAGATGATTCCGGACGAAAGCCTGCCCGGCATCGTCGAGCGTTTCGCGCAGATGAGCCGCGCGGCCGAGATGCTGGTTGCTGCCGGCTACGAGGCAATCGGTATCGACCATTTCGCAAAGCCGGACGACAGCCTGGCGCGGGCCAACAGGGAAGGGCGTCTCCGTCGCAATTTCCAGGGCTATACCGACGACGCGGCCGAAACGCTCATTGGTCTCGGCGCCTCGGCGATCGGTCAGTTTCGTCAAGGTTATGTCCAGAACATGCCGGCCACCGGCGAATATCTGCGCCATGTGGAAAACACCGGGCTGGCAGCCGTGCGTGGTTACCGCTTCACACCGGACGACATCTTGAGAGCAAAAGTGATTGCCGACGTCATGTGCCGCTTTGCCTTCTCTTTCGACGAGATCGAGCGGGACTTCCCGGGGCTTGCCGGCGCGGTGATCGAGGAGGCGCGGCTCTTCCGGGCACGCGATGTGGACGGGCTGACGACGATCGAAAGCGGGATTTTCCGCCTGACCGAACGCGGCAGGCCCTTTGCCCGCTCGGTTGCGGCCACCTTCGACGCCTATCTCGGCAATGGCCGCGGCCGGCATTCGGTGGCGGTCTGAGCCATGCTCCGTCGCAACACCGTTTTCCAATTCGAAAGCCTTTGGCATCAAGGCCATTGGCTTTTGCGGCGCATTTACCTATAGGATCGCCGAGACTCGACTTTAAAATATTAGAGGTATGCGCGTGACAGCTACATTCGACAAGGTTGCCGACATCATCGCGGAAACGAGCGAGATCGATCGCGAGACGATCACGCCGGAAAG
The DNA here is from genome assembly GCF_000799055.1 of Ensifer sp. ZNC0028. NCBI lineage: Bacteria > Pseudomonadati > Pseudomonadota > Alphaproteobacteria > Hyphomicrobiales > Rhizobiaceae > Ensifer > Ensifer sp. ZNC0028. Next base: position 15,789 of record NZ_JTLA01000063.1, on the reverse strand, counting down.
CCACACGATCGACGATCTCGGCATCGACAGCCTGGACTTCCTCGACATCGTGTTTGCGATCGACAAGGAATTCGGCATCAAGATTCCGCTCGAGCAGTGGACGCAGGAAGTCAACGAAGGCAAGGTTTCGACCGAAGAATACTTCGTTCTGAAGAACCTCTGCGCCAAGATCGACGAACTGCGGGCTGCCAAGGGCTGATCGGGCTTTCGCCCGAGCCTTGCCACTCGATTTCCAATGCCGCCCGTCGCGCCCCGCGCTTGACAGGCGGCATTGGCGTTTTTACTTGAGCCCGAAACCAACGGGGTGAGCCTCAATGCTCCTTGAATACTTCCAGATGATCGATCGTGTCGAAACGGTCGATCTTTCGGCTGGCCGGCTGACGGCGCGGTCCGTCGTGCCGGAGAAGAGCCCGGTGTTCGAAGGCCATTTCCCGGGCTACCCGCTGGTGCCCGGCGTGCTTCTGATCGAGACCATGGCGCAGGCCTCCGGTTTCCTGGTGCTCGCCGCTACCAATTTCGCTGCCATGCCCTTCCTGATGTCGGTCGACGGCGCCAAGATGCGGACCTTCGTCGAGCCCTCGGCCGAACTCGAGATCGAAGCGTTCCTCGAGCATGAAGGTTCAGGCTTTGCCGTCACCAAGGCGAAGATCACCTCTGGCGGCAAGAAGGTCTGCGATGCCCAGCTGAAGCTGCGGACCATGCCGTTCGATCAGGTTCCGCTCGGCGATATCGTGCGCAAGCGGGCTGGAGAAGTGGGTCTGATGGCGGCGCTTTCAGCGGCGGCCGGTTCGGAGAAGTAAGATGAGCAAATCTGCAAACGACGTTGTGATTACCGGCATCGGTATCGTCACCAGCCAGGGCGTCGGCGTCGAGCCGCATCTGGCGATGCTCACCGCCGGCACGTCGCCGGCCGCGCGCGTCGAGACCGAGAAGTTCAGCCCCTATCCGGTGCATCCGCTGCCGGAAATCGACTGGTCGCAGCAGATCGCCAAGCGTGGCGACCAGCGCCAGATGGAAAACTGGCAGCGCCTCGGCGTCTTTTCCGCGGGCCTGGCGCTGGATGACGCCGGCTTGAAGGACAATCTTGAAGCCTGCGGCAGCATGGACATGATCGTCGCTGCCGGCGGCGGCGAGCGTGACATCAACGTCGATTCGCTGATCGTGGACGAGGCGCTGAAGCGCAACGACCGCGAACAGCTGCTCAACGAAAAGCTGACGACCGAACTGCGCCCGACGCTGTTTCTCGCCCAGCTTTCCAACCTGCTCGCCGGCAACATCTCGATCGTGCACAAGGTCACCGGGTCGTCGCGCACCTTCATGGGCGAAGAAGCGGCCGGTATCTCGGCGATCGAAACCGCCTTTGCCCGGATCAAGGCCGGCCAGTCGACGCATACGCTCGTCGGCGGCGCGTTTTCGGCCGAGCGCCTGGACATCATGTTGATGATCGAGGCGATCCAGGGCCAGGCAACCGGTGACTGGCACCCGATTTGGTCGCGCAGTCGTGACAACGGTGGCGGCATGATCCCCGGGTCGGTCGGCGCCTTCCTGGTGCTGGAATCACGCGAGTACGCCGAAGCCCGTGGCGCCCGCATCTATGCGACGATCGACGCGATCGGCAGCGACCGCGGCAGTCGCACGGACGGCAAGCTCGAGGCACGCCTTGCGGACCTTGCGAAACCGGCCGAAAAGCTCGATCCGGCAGGCACGGTGGTCTTTTCCGGCACGTCCGGTTTTCATAACCTCGTCGCCAGCGAAAAGGCGTTCCTGCAGGCCAATCTGGCCGGCGCGCCGGTGCGTGCCTATGGCGGCATCGTCGGGCACAGCATCGAGGCGCAGTTTCCTGCGGGCCTAGCACTGGCAGCGCTTACGCTCGGCCACGGCGCCAAGGTTCCGGCCTTCGACGCCAGCTTCGAACAGCCGATGACGGCTGCTGCCCGGTCGGCGGTCGTGACCACCGTCGGTCATTCACGCGGCGAAGGCGTCGCGGTCCTTTCGGCCGAATAAGAGGAACGATTGATGAGCAACGCTTACAAGGATCACCTCGGCCGCCCGATCGTCGCCGTTACCGGCATGGGCGTCATTACCTCGCTCGGTCAGGGCCTGGAAGACAACTGGTCGGCGCTGACCGGCGGTGTCTCCGGCATCCGCAAGATCACCCGTTTCCCGACGGAAGGCCTCAACACCCGCATCTCCGGCATGGTCGATTTCATCGAGGTGCCGGCGGCCAACTCCGTCGAGCGTTCCTATGCCATGGCGCGCGAGACGACGCTGGAAGCGCTGGCGCAGGCCGGGCTTTCCGGCGACTTCAACGGCCCGCTGTTTCTGGCCGCCCCGCCGATCGAGCCGGAATGGAGCGCACGCTTCGAGCTTGCCGATCGTTCGCCGCCTTCCGAACAGCCAGGCGATGCCTATAACCGTTTCCTCGCTGCGATGCGCCAGAAGGCCGATCCGGTGTTCCATGAGGCCGTGCTCTTCGGCTCGATCTCCGAGCGCCTTGCCGATCGCTTCGGCACGCGCGGCTTGCCGGTGACGCTGTCGACCGCCTGCGCTTCCGGCGCGACCGCGATCCAGCTCGGCGTCGAGGCGATCCGCCAGGGCCGCACCGATCGCGCGCTGACGGTTGCGACCGATGGTTCGGTCAGCGCCGAAGCGTTGATCCGCTTTGCGCTGCTTTCCGCGCTCTCCACCCAGAACGATCCGCCGGAAAAGGCCTCCAAGCCCTTCACCAAGGACCGTGACGGCTTCGTCATCGCCGAAGGTGCAGCGACGCTGGTGCTGGAATCGCTGGAAGCCGCCGTTGCCCGCGGCGCCCGCGTCTACGGCATCCTGAAGGGCTGCGGCGAGAAGGCCGACCTGTTCCACCGCACGCGCTCCTCTCCGGACGGTGGCCCGGCCATCGCGACGATCCGGGCGGCGCTTGCCGACGCCGGCATCGATGAAACCGGCATTGGCTACATCAACGCGCACGGCACCTCGACGCCCGAGAACGACAAGATGGAATATCTGTCGATGTCGGCCGTCTTCGGCGATCGCCTGCCGTCGATCCCGGTCTCGTCCAACAAGTCGATGATCGGTCACACCCTGACGGCCGCCGGTGCGGTCGAGGCGGTGTTCTCGATCCAGACGATGCTGACCGGCACGCTGCCGCCGACGATCAACTACCAGAACCCCGATCCGGCGATCGTGCTCGACGTCGTGCCGAACGTGAAGCGCAGCCAGCAGGTTTCTGCGGTGCTGTCAAACTCCTTCGGCTTCGGCGGCCAGAACGCCAGCCTGGTGATGACGGCCGAGCCGGCCTGAGCCAAGTCGAGGGCAATACGATTTGGCGCTGCCGCCTGTACCCTGCCGGGCATCTCCCGCACGAGGGGAGATCGGGTGTAGCGCTGTCCTGCTCATCAAGGGGGGCCGAAGCTGAGCCCACCGTTGAAGCGATAAGCTTGCCGTGGGTCGATCTCCCCCTTTTGGGGGAGATGGCCGGCAGGCCAGAGAGGGGTGCTGCGCCACTCTCCCAAAGTGTATATATGCCAGTCAGCACGGCCCAGCCGCTCGACTATGTAAAGAGATCTAAAGGAAGAACCATGCGCGCCCTGCAACTGCTCGATGACCGCAAGCTTGAAATCACCGACATTCCGGAACCGGAAGCACCCGGCCCGGGCGAGGTGACGCTGCGCGTCAAGGCGGTTGCGCTCAACCACATCGACGTCTGGGGCTGGCGCGGCATGGCGTTCGCCAAGCGCAAGATGCCGCTCGTCATCGGTGCGGAAGCCTCCGGCGTCGTCGATCAGATCGGCCCGGGCGTTTCGAGCGTGCTTCCGGGCCAGCTCGTCTCGGTCTACGGTGCGCGTACCTGCGGCCTCTGCCGTCCGTGCAAGGAAGGTCGTGACAACCTCTGCGAACATGTGGGCGGCGTTCACGGCTTCCACCTCGACGGCTTTGCGCAGGAAAAGATCAACCTGCCGGCGCGCCTGCTGGTACCGGCCCCTCCGGGCGTCGATGCGGTTGCCGCCGCCCTTGCTCCGGTGACCTTCGGTACCGTCGAGCACATGCTGTTCGACAACGCCAAGCTCGAGCCCGGTGAAACCATCCTCGTGCACGCCGGCGGCTCCGGCATCGGCTCGGCGGCGATCCAGCTTGCCAAGAAGATCGGTTGCACCGTGATCACCACCGTCGGCTCGGACGACAAGATCGAGAAGGCCAAGGCGCTCGGCGCCGATCACGTCATCAACTACCGCACCGACCGTTTCGAAGGCGTCGTGCGCAAGCTCACCAAGAAGAAGGGCGTCGACGTCGTGTTCGAACACGTCGGCAAGGACACCTGGGCCGGCTCCATGCTCTGCATGAAGCGCGGCGGACGTCTCGTTACCTGCGGCTCCACCTCGGGCGTCTCCACCGACATGAACCTGATGATGCTCTTCCAGCAACAGCTCAAGCTGCTCGGCTCGTTCGGCTGCCGCATGGAGAACATGGCGAACGCCATGCAGAAGATGGCGCGCGGTCTCGTGCATCCGGTCATCGACACTGAAATCACCCTCGACCAGATCGACCGGGCACTGGAGCGCATGGAGTCGCGCCAGATCTTCGGCAAGATCATCCTGAAGATGGATTGATCGACTGTGCGCATGGTGATCACACGGCTGGTGCTGGCGGCGGATCGTTTCCGCCAATGGCTGATTGCGCAGTTCGTGTTTCTGCTTCTGACGATCCTGAAGATGTTTCCCGCCGACGGCGCGATCAGCTTCATGGATCGCGCCCTGCGGTTCATCGGCCCGAAGACCAGCCGCCAGAAGCTGACGCTGACCAACCTGCGCAACGCGTTTCCGGAAAAGAGCGAAGCGGAGATCAACGAGATCGCGCTCGAAAGCTGGGGCAACATGGGTCGCATGGCGGCCGAGTACGTGTTTCTCGACCGGCTCTTCGATTTCGATCCGGAACGCACGACGCCGGGCCGGGTCGAGGTCTCGGGCATTCCCTTGTTCCTCGAGCTTCGCGACAATCCGCGCCCTTTCATCGTTTTTACCGCGCACAGCGGCAATTTCGAGATGCTGCCGGTCGCCGGATCCGCCTTCGGGCTCGACGTGACGGTGCTCTTCCGTCCGCCGAACAATCCTTACGTGGCCGAGAAGGTCTTCAACTTCCGCGCCGAACGCATGGGTAAGCTCGTGCCGTCGCATGCGGGCTCGTCCTTTGCGCTCGCCCGCCAGCTGGAGCGCGGCCAGGGCGTCGGCGTCCTCGTCGACCAGAAGTTCCGCAAGGGGCTGAAGACCAAGTTCTTCGGCCAGGACGTGCAGACCAACCCGCTGCTCGCCAAGCTCGTGCGCCAGTTCAACTGCGAGGTCTATCCGGCCCGCTGCATCCGCTTGCCGGGTGGCCGTTTCCGCCTGGAAATCGAACCGGCGATCGCCATTCCCCGCAAGGCCGACGGCAGCGTCGACGTCACTGCGACGGCGCAGGTGCTGAACGACAAGGTGGAGAGCTGGGTGCGGGAATATCCGGGCCAATGGCTCTGGTATCACGACCGCTGGCACATCAAGCGTTATCTGAAAGACTGATTCTCTTTCGCATCTGAACAGCGCCTGATTGCGCCTAGCGCAAGCAGGCTTGACGTTCCTGCAAGCCCGGCACCCCTTGTGTCGGGCTTTGCGTTTTGCCAGCTACGCGGGGACATCGGCGCCGATTCTCCCTCGAAAACGTGCGTAAGCGTTAAGTTTTTCTTTCTGCTGTTGAACGCTATCGCAATGAGTGTAAACTTATGCCTGTCGCGTGAGAAAATGCCTGCAAGCGCTTTGGATGACCCGAGCGGTGCGGTTTTACGCGAAAGGGGTGGGGGAAACGTCAAGAACCAGATCAGTGTCCTGAGCATCTACGCCTGTTTTGTAAGTGCATCGAAGCGGCTTTGCCGTGGGGGAATTGGGGTTTCGAATTGAACGCACTGATTGAGCTGTTCTGGTTCAAGTATTCGCAGCTGCAGTATGCCGTACGTACGGCAGACGAGCATTTGATCGGGATTCTGGATCGCGAATTGGATCCTATTCTGAGGTCCGTCTACGACGAGAAGGCGGTGAGCGTCGAAGACGCCCGGCTTCAGTTCCAGTTCCTGATCGACATACTGCGCGTCGAAGCCGACGACATTTCCTGCGTGCTGCGCCATTCGCAGTTGCTGCAATCGCTGATCAACCGCTATTTCGCAGCGACCGGCGCGGAGAACCTTGACGACCTGCAGCTGGAGCGCCTGCCGGCGCAACCGAACAAGGGCAGGGCGGACGAAGGATTGCTCAACGAGGCGATCCTCGACAGCTTCCCGGACCGGTTGGCGGTGATCACGCCCGACTACCGCTATCTCTACACCAATCCGCGCAATGCCGAGCATCTGGAAAGCCGCCCGATGGACCTGATCGGCCGGCATATCGTCGAGTTCATCGGCATCCAGCGGTTCGAGATGCGGGTGAAATCCTATCTCGATCGGTGTTTCGCCGGCGAGGTGGTGGACTACACCTTCGCCAAGACGGTCGATGCGCGCACGGTCGTCGTGCGCTGCCGGCTGACGCCGTGCATGTCGAGCACCGGCAAGCTGATCGGCGCCATCCTGGTGATCCAGGAACATGCCGACCGCCGCCGCGCGATCGCAGCCTGAAGCGCCGGTTCCGGCGGCATCAATCGAAAATGCAGAAGGGAAAGCGCGGCCGGATAACGGCCGCGAGACGTGTCCGCATTGCGGCGCGCTGGTCGAACGGCGGGTCTATCCGACCGGCGCGGTAATGCTGCGCAGACATTCCTGCTCGAAGCCGACATGCCGCCTGAGGCTCGTGAAGAAGCCGCGCAGCATGTAGCCGGCGGTCTCGGCATTGACCGTCTCGTCGGCGGCGCCGAGGCGCTCCAGCATTTCGGTCAGTTCCTCGGCGAAGCACTCGTCCTCGCAATGCTCGTATTTCAGCCGCTCCAGCGTCGCGCCGAGCGTCGGGTCCGAGCGGTAGGTGCGCTCGATCCAGGGGAAGACCAGGTTTTCTTCGCCCGAATGCATCTCGCGGATCAGCGGCTCCAGCACCTTGGCGGCATAGACGCATTTCTGCCGGTCGATGTCGGCCGGCAGGCTGTCGGCGATTTCCTCCAGGCAATTGCAGAGCGCCAGCTGCTCCTCGTGGGCGCGGGCAAGCCAGGCAAACGGCTCGGCCACGGGTTCCCGCCGGGGGGCTGGGTCCAGTCGGCTGCGGATTCGTCCGTCTTCAAAAGTCTTTTTCATCGGCTCCAGACGCCAACTCCCACGGCGCTCCCTATTGTTTGCCGAGGATGATCCAAACGAGGTGGCAAAGCCTTGATCTGAATCAAGGCCGGCTTGCCCCGATTCTGACACTTTCCGGCAAGCTGCGGTGACACCCCTCGTTTCGGGGTGTCGTTGCGTGCGTTCGGACCAAGTTGGGGACCCAACCATGAAATACACATTCGAGATGATCCTGCTCGGGGTCGGTGCATTCCTGGCGCTTGTCGGCGCCGGGCTTGCCCAGGACCGGCACTTCGAAGCCCATATGTGGGTGCTGTTCTTCACGCTTCTTGCCGGCACCATCCTTTTGATGCGCCGCATCGAGTTCAGCCCGGCTTCCGCGGGCAGGGCGTCACCGCCGCCACCCCAGTCGGAGTATTTTGACGAGGTGGTCAAATACGGCGTGATCGCCACCGTCTTTTGGGGCGTCGTCGGATTTCTCGTCGGCGTCGTGGTTGCGCTCCAGCTTGCCTTCCCGGACCTCAACATCGAGCCCTGGTTCAACTTCGGCCGCATGCGGCCGCTGCACACCTCGGCGGTCATCTTCGCCTTCGGCGGCAACGCGCTGATCGCGACCTCGTTCTACATCGTCCAGCGCACCAGCCGCGCGCGCCTCTTCGGCGGCAATCTCGGCTGGTTCGTGTTCTGGGGCTACCAGCTCTTCATCATCATGGCCGCCACCGGCTACCTGCTGGGGATCACCCAGTCGAAGGAATATGCCGAGCCGGAATGGTATGTGGACCTGTGGCTGACGATCGTCTGGGTCGCCTATCTCGCCGTCTTCCTCGGCACGCTTCTGACCCGCAAGGAGCCGCATATCTATGTGGCCAACTGGTTCTACCTCGCCTTCATCGTCACGATCGCGATGCTGCACATCGTCAACAACCTGGCGGTTCCGGTCTCCTTCCTCGGCTCCAAGAGCTACTCGGCCTTTGCTGGGGTGCAGGATGCGCTGACGCAATGGTGGTACGGGCATAATGCCGTCGGCTTCTTCCTGACGGCCGGCTTCCTTGGCATGATGTATTACTTCATCCCGAAGCAGGCGAACCGCCCGGTCTATTCCTACCGCCTGTCGATCATCCACTTCTGGTCGCTGATCTTCATGTACATCTGGGCGGGCCCGCACCACCTGCACTACACCGCGCTGCCCGACTGGGCGCAGACGCTCGGCATGGTGTTCTCGGTCATGCTCTGGATGCCCTCCTGGGGCGGCATGATCAACGGCCTGATGACGCTTTCGGGCGCCTGGGACAAGATCCGGACCGATCCGATCATCCGCATGATGGTCATGGCCGTTGCCTTCTACGGCATGGCGACCTTCGAAGGTCCGATGATGTCGATCAAGACGGTCAACTCGCTCAGCCACTACACCGACTGGACCATCGGCCACGTGCATTCGGGCGCGCTCGGCTGGAACGGCCTGATCACCTTCGGCGCGATCTACTACCTCGTTCCGAAGCTGTGGAACCGCGAGCGCCTCTACAGCGTGCGCATGGTCAACTGGCACTTCTGGCTCGCCACCCTCGGCATCGTCGTCTATGCGGCGGTCATGTGGGTTGCCGGCATCCAGCAGGGCCTGATGTGGCGCGAATACGACGACCAGGGCTTCCTCGTCTATTCCTTCGCGGAATCGGTCGCGGCCATGGTTCCCTACTACGTGCTGCGTGCCCTTGGCGGCGCACTCTTCCTCGCCGGAGCTCTGCTCATGGCCTTCAACGTAACCATGACCATCCTTGGCCGCGTGCGCGATGAAGCTCCGATCTTCGGTGCGACGCCCGCGCTCAAGGCTGCGGAATAGGAGGGCATAGAGAATGTCCATTCTCGACAAACACGCGACGCTCGAACGCAACGCGACCCTGCTGCTCGTCGGCTCGCTGCTCGTCGTCTCCGTCGGCGGCATCGTGGAAATCGCGCCACTGTTCTATCTCGAAAACACCATCGAGAAGGTGGAGGGCATGCGTCCCTATTCGCCGCTGGAGCTCGCCGGCCGCGACATCTATGTGCGTGAAGGCTGCTATGTCTGTCACAGCCAGATGATCCGCCCGTTCCGCGACGAAGTGGAGCGCTACGGTCACTACTCGCTGGCGGCGGAATCCATGTACGACCATCCGTTCCAGTGGGGCTCCAAGCGCACCGGGCCGGACCTGGCGCGCGTCGGCGACCGCTACTCCAACGAGTGGCACGTGCAGCACATGATCGAGCCGCGCTCGGTGGTGCCGGAATCTGTCATGCCGAGCTACGCCTTCCTCAAGGCGACGCCGCTCGACGTGAACAACATCGCCGCCAACCTCAAGGCGAACAAGGCGGTCGGCGTTCCCTACACGGACGAGATGATCGACAACGCGCTTGCCGACATCAAGGCGCAGGCCGATCCGAACGCCGACACGTCGGGCGTCGAGGGGCGCTATCCGAAGGCCAAGCTCGGCGACTTCGACGGCGATCCGCAGAAGCTGACGGAGATGGACGCGCTCATCGCCTATCTGCAGATGCTCGGCACGCTGGTCGACTTCTCCACCTACGACGACACCACCGGTTATCGCTAAGGAGATCAGCACATGGAAACCTACACGGCCATGCGCCAGTTCGCCGATAGCTGGGCGCTCCTTGCGATGACGCTCTTCTTCCTCGGCGTCGTTGCCTTCATCTTCCGGCCCGGCGCCAAGAAGGCCGCCGATGATGCCGCAGCCATCCCCCTGAAGGAGGATTAATAGAATGGCGGACAAACACGTCGACGAAATCAGCGGCGTCGAGACCACCGGCCACGAATGGGACGGTATCCGCGAGCTCAACAACCCGATGCCGCGCTGGTGGGTCTATACCTTCTACGCGACCATCGTCTGGGCTGTCGGCTACATGATCGTCTATCCGGCCGTGCCGCTCCTGACCGACGCCACCAAGGGTGTGCTCGGCTATTCGAGCCGCGCCGAAGTGAGTGCGGAGCTTGCGAGCGCCAAGGCGGCGCAGGCCGGCAACCTCGAGAAGATCGCCTCGAGCTCGCTTGCCGACATCATGGCCGATCCGCAGCTGCAGCACTTTGCCGTGTCCGGCGGCGCCTCGGCCTTCAAGGTCAACTGTGCCCAGTGCCACGGCTCGGGTGCGGCCGGTTCTGCCGGCTTCCCGAACCTCAACGACGACGACTGGCTCTGGGGCGGCAAGCCCGAAGAGATCTACCAGACGATCGCCCACGGCATCCGCTACAACGGCGACGACGAGACCCGCGTCTCGGAGATGCCGTCCTTCGCGGAAATCCTCAAGCCCGAGGAGATCAAGCAGACGGCAGCCTATGTCGTCAGCCTCACCGGCACGCCGTCGGATGCATCCATGGTGGAGCCGGGCAAGGCGTTGTTCGAGACCAACTGCGCCTCGTGCCACGGTGCCGACGCCAAGGGCAACCGCGAGTTCGGCGCGCCCAACCTTGCCGATGCGCTGTGGCTGAACGGCTCGAGCGAGCAGGCGATCGTCGCCCAGATGAAGGCGCCCAAGCACGGCGTCATGCCCGCCTGGCTGCCGCGCCTCGGCGACACCACCGTCAAGCAGCTTGCCATCTTCGTGCATTCGCTGGGTGGCGGCGAGTAAGCGACTAGCAGTCAAACGGCTGCTCGCCCCTCATCCGCGCGGTGAGGGGTTTGCCCCTCATCCGGCTGCCGCCACCTTCTCCCCGTCATGACGGGGAGAAGGGACAAGCCGCACCGGCCTTGCGTATCTCGACGTTTCACCATGCTTTGACATGGCGGCAGGTTGGAACCTCTGGTTTGGGACCAGAGGGTGCGCCCAGCGTCTCTCTCCCCGCCTGGCGGGGAGAGATGTCCGGCAGGACAGTGAGGGGCAACTGATCCAGACAATCAAGAAGGCCGCGTCGCAGGATGCGGCCTTTGTCGTTGGCGGAACGCGTACCGCTTGCCAGCGACCCTAAAGTGGGGAGTTCCGTCGAGGGACCGCCGGCGCTCCATCACGATTTCGCAGCCTTGCTGGCGCCGGGCTTTCGCAACGCCACGACCGCAAGCGTCGCCATAAGAGCAATCGCGATCGCGCAGGCGGCGGCGGCTGCGTTGAAGCCGGTCATGAAGGCGGCCTCGGCTTGCTCCAGCGTGCCCGCCGGCAGCTGGGCTGCGACGGATGCTGCGCCGGCGAGGCTGTCCGACAGCCGGTGGCCGATGTCGCCGGCGACAAGCGTCTGGCCGGCCATTTCGGCGCGGTAGACGGCGGTGGTCAGGCTGCCGAGCGTGGCGATACCGACCGCAAGGCCGAGTTCCTGCACCACTTCGGAGAGGGCTGAGGCCGATCCGGCCTTTTCGGCAGGCGCTGCACTGACGACGAGATCGGTGCCAAGGGCGGCAATGGTGCCGAGACCGAGATAGACGAGCGCGAATGCGGCCGTCACCAGCCCGACACCGCCTGGGGAGGAATCGAGTAGGGCGAGCAGGAGGTAGCCGACCACGGAGAGCGCCAGCGCCGTTGCGATCACGGGGCCGGGGCCGAAGCGCCGGGCGATGAGCGGTGCGGTGATGCCGGCCAAAAGCATGGCGAGCGCCGAGGGTCCCATTCTCAGGCCTGCCGACAGGGGAGAAAGCCCGACGACGAGCTGCAGATACTGGGTGACGAGCAGCATCGTGCCGCCGACGGCCGTCAGGCCGACCAGGAGGATCAACAGCGCGGTGCGGAAAGCGCGATCGGAGAAGAGCTCTAGGTCGATCAGCGGGCTTTTCAACCGGCGCTGCCGCCGGATAAAGAGGAGTGTGGCGATGAGGCCGAAGGTCAGACCGAGCACGGCAGCGAGTCCGAAGCCATCCTTGGCGATCTGCTTGATACCGTAGACGATGGGAAGCAGCCCCGCCAGCGACAGCGCCACGCTCGTCATGTCCAGCCGCTCCGCTTGCGGGGCACGGTATTCCGGCAGCAGGATCGGCGCGACGATGAGGAGCAGCCCAACGATCGGCAGCGCCACGAGGAAGGCCGCACCCCACCAGTAGCGTTCGAGCAGGATGCCGCCGACGATAGGCCCCGCCGCCATGCCGAGCGCGAACATGGTTGCCCAGACGCCGATCGCAAGTGCCCTCTGGTGCGGGTTTAAAAACATGTTGCTGATCAGTGCCAGCGTCGGCGGCATCAGCGTTGCGCCGGCAACGCCGAGGGCCGCGCGTGCGGCGATCAGCATGGTGGCGCTGGTGGAATAGGCCGAAAGGATCGAGGCCGCGCCGAAGGCGGCCGCGCCCAGCATCAGCAGCTTGCGCCGACCGATGCGATCGCCGAGCGTTCCCATGGTGATCAGAAAGCCGGCGATCATGAAGCCGTAGGCATCGACGATCCAGAGCGCCTGCGTGCTTGTGGGCTTCAGGTCTGCCGCCAGCGCCGGCAAGGCCAGATGAAGCAGCGTCAGATCGAGCCCGAGCAGGATGGTGGGGAGTGCGAGGAGGGCAAGGCCGGCCCATTCCCGCAGGCCTGCGCGCGGTTCTGCGGGGTCCGCATGGATGGGGTGTCCCTCGGTGAGGTGGGATGGTCGGTCGCTGAGCATTGTCAAAAGTGATCTCCGTCTTCGCTTGGGCTGGTTGCGGAAACCACATCTTCAAGGCACACTGGTCCTGTTACAATTTAAGTATTTATCCTATTACTAAGAGCAATAGCGTGAACGAACGAAGCCTTGAGCGAAGCAAGAACGAGCTGTCGGAGTTTCTGACGCGGCACCGGGCGAAGCTGACGCCGGCCGATGCTGGGCTCGCGTTCAACGGGCGGCGGCGCACCCCCGGCCTCAGGCGCGAGGAGGTGGCAGCGCTCGCCGGCGTCGGGCTCACCTGGTACACCTGGTTCGAGCAGGGGCGCGACATCAAGGTGTCGGAGGCGTTCCTGTTGAATGTGGCGCGGGCGCTGAAGCTCGATGACGCCGAATGCAGCCATCTGTTCCTGCTGGCCCACAAGCGGCCGCCGCCGCCGGAGGCGCATCATCGCGTCACCGTTTCGCCTTTGGTCCAGCAGTTGCTGGATGAGTTGACTGCGCGGCCGGCCTATGTGGTCAACCTGCGCTGGGATGTCGTTGCCTGGAACGCGGCGGCGGACGCGCTGTTCGGCTTCAGTGCCCGGCGGCCGGAGCTTGGCAATATTTTGCAGATGGTGTTTGCCGATCCCGAGATGCGGCGGCGTATGCCCGCCTGGCGCGAAGACGCGCCGAAGCTGCTCGCCCAGTTCCGATACGATTTCGCCGTGGCCCCGGATGATCCGTCGATGCTGGCCCTGGTCGAAAGCCTCAAGGACCTTTCGGCCGATTTCAGGCGCTGGTGGGCAGCCCCCGGCGGCGACGAGGCCCGGCGCGGGATCGGATCCCTGATCGATGCTGCAGCCGTGAGCCTGCGTTTCCGCCACGAGACGCTGGTGGCGGACGAACACCGGCATCTGCGCATGGTGGTCTATTTCGCCGAACCGGCGCTCGCCCGAGAGCGATAACCGAAGCTGCCGGCACTTTGGCTCGTCCTATTCGAGAGCCGCGGCGATGGTGGCGCCGACGACGACGCTCGACAGCGCCGTGCCGAGAAGCAGCGACGTGTTGACCGGCCTCTTCACGACCGTGCCGAAGTTGAAGAGGTTCATCGGCAGGAGGTGAAAACCGCCGCTCTCCGGCTTGCTTGACGGCGCTTCCATGAAACACTCGTCGTCGAACCAGACCCAATCGTCGCGCCAGGTCCAGCACCCGTGCTGGCGATAGATGTTGGCCACCTGCTCGGCAAAACCCTTGTCAGCCGGCAGGCGGATGTAGTTTTGCGGCCGGCGGCTGAAATACTGCATGGCGAGCGGCATGGAGCGCTCGGTGCAATAGTTGGACATCCAAAGCTTGAAGCCGATCTCGTCGCGCAGGCGGTCGAGTACCCGGAAGACCTGCACGTGATCCTCGTGGCCATACTCGCCCCAGGGATTGTGGGTGAAGACATTCATGTCGGGCTTCAGCAGCGGCAGCAGCGTGCGATAGAGCGTTTCGTAATTGTCCCGGTAAGCCTGGGCGATCGGCCGGGTCGAGTGGCGGAAGCTGCCGGGCATGATCTGCGACAGCGATTTCTTGACGATGCGCTTGGCTTCGCGGCGCGTGCCTTCGGTGCCGAACTCCATGCCGAAAGGGCCGGGCTTCGGGTTCGTCCAATCGGCGCAGTCAAACGAGCCGGTTTCCTCCATTTCGAGGAAGCGCACGTTGCCGCGCGGATAGGCCTTGATCGCAGCGGTGCGCGCGTCGCCCATCTGCGGCTCAGACCAGATGTCGCGATAAAGGATGATCACCTCATCGACCTTGTTGAGGATCGAGGTGAACCACAGCAACTCGTCATCGGGATGGGCGCCGATGATGACGGAGTTCTTCAGAAAATCATGCGTGTCGGCCATGCTCGTGCGCGCCCTCGTGTTCGTCGCGCGCAATTCTGACGTGTAGAGATTAAACCGGCGTAAAGCGGGATGGCCTGTCCACAGGTTGCGGTGGGCGGCGACGCAGTCCCGGACGTATCGGTCGACTGCCGGTCACGCAGCGAGGCACGCAGCGCGAATGGCACGCGCTGCCGTCTCTTCAACCTCCATCATTTCTGTGACAAGCACAGAGATGAGGGTGGAGAGGAGGCGGCCACTGCGCCCGTGTGGCGACGCTGCTGCCATCGTCCCCGCTCTACCTCCCTGAGTATCTCAGCCTTACTGCGCCGACCAGACCGCCAGTTCGTAACCATCCGGGTCGGCGAAATGGAAGCGTCTTCCGCCGGGGAAGGAAAAGATCGGCTTGACGATCCTGCCGCCGGCCTTTTCGACGCGGGCGAGCATGTCCTCGAGCGTGTCGGCATAGAGGATGATCAGCGGCCCGCCGCTGCCGACAGGGCCGGTGGTGGTGAAGCCGCCGGTCAGTCGGCCGTCCTGGAATTCGCAATATTCCGGACCGTAATCGGTGAAGGTCCAGCCGAAGGCGCTGCCGTAGAAGGCCTTGGCGGCGGCGATGTCGGAGACGTTGAACTCGACATAGTCGATGCGGCTGTCGTTGCCCTTGTTACCCATTTTATCTGTCTTCTCCGGATTCCATGATTGATTTCAAGGTGGCGAGATCCTTCGCCACCCAGCCGGCGTCGCCGGCAAATTGTTCCGCGCTCATGCCCGGCTGGCGCAGCAGCGTGAACATCACCTCCGCGCCGTCGCCGTTCGGGACGACGCGCAGCGCATTGTGGACCTCCGTGCCGTCTTCCAGCGTGACGAGATGATCAGTGATGCCGAAGGCGTTGTCCGGCGCAAAGCGCACGCGGGCATTGCCGAGAGGGCCCGGCGCAAGCCAATGGTCGCCGTCGCGGATTAGGCCTGACGAGAGGCCGGACGCCCAGCGCGGCATGCTTTCGGGCTTAGCCATGAAGGCATAGACCGCGCGCCAGTCGCGGTCGATGGTGGTGTGAACGATCTTTGCTTCCAGTGTTGCCATGCTTTGTTCTCCTGCATGACGGAGTAGCACGGGTCGCCCGACCGGTCTTGAACGAAACGGCCAGTCAGGCCGCCTGCCGGTCAGCTGCGAGCTGGCGGCGGATTTCGGCGGG
>NZ_JTLA01000062.1:0-19952 GCF_000799055.1 Ensifer sp. ZNC0028 | reverse complement strand
TTACGACGGCCCGCCTCGAACTTGCAGATGTGGGACAGCGGCTCGTCTCGGCCAAGGACGTCTTGAGCCGCCTCGAAATCCGCTCGCCGCAGACCGGCATCGTCACCAACATTCAGTTGCGCACACCGGGCAGCGCGGTTTCGGCCGGCCAGCCCTTGCTCGACATCGTCCCCGAGGACGAGCCGCTTCTCGTCGAGATGCATGTCGGGACCCGAGACATCGATAGCATCGGCATCGGCTCTAAGACGCAGATCCGGCTGACCGCCTACAACCAGCGCTCGCACCTGCCGCTCGACGGCGAAATCAGCTACGTCGCAGCCGACCAATCGGTCGATGACAAGTCGAACGTCTCCTACTACGTGGCGCGCGCCCGCATTGCGCCGGCGTCGCTCACCGCCAACCCGGACATCCGCCTCTATCCCGGTATGCCGGCGGAAGTGCTGATCGTCCACAAGCCGCGCTCGGCGATCGATTACATGGTCTCGCCGATTGCAGAGAGCCTCAATCGAGCCTTCCGCGAAGACTGATCCAGAGAGCTCCAACACCAACTGCGCCGGCGAAATTCAATTTCGCCGGCAATTTGTTTCTAATTTTGAATTTATTTCTAAGTAATAACAAAACTATCTCCCCTTAGATCTCAGGGATAATCATCAAACTGATACAAGATATACATCGTAGGTAGCAGACAATAATACAGTACAGCTGTTTTTATTTCTTTTTTGCTGTTGCCATATGTTTTTTTGCAGTGCAATGTCGCCGCGCTCGCCACCGGTTTGAGACCGGGGATGAGCGCAAGCAACAACCAAGATGACGTAAGCAACAACTAAGAGGAGTAGCATATGGCCACGTTGGAAGGCGGCGCGTATGATGACGCCCTTTTTGGCTCACGCTTCGACGACTTCATCCATGCCCGTGGTGGCGATGACTTCGTGAACGGAGGCAATGGCGACGACACCATTTTCGGCGACGAAGGTGATGACATGCTGTTCGGCGGTAACGGCAGCGATACCCTGTTCGGCGGCTGGGGCGACGATGTTCTCCATGGCGACAACGGGAACGATGTCCTGTTCGGCGGCCAGGGCAACGACCTGCTCTACGGCGACAACGGTAACGACATTCTCATTGGCGGCGACGGTAGCGACCTGCTGATGGGCGGCCGCGGCAGCGACATTCTGTTCGGTGGTGTCGGCAACGACATCATCAACGGCGGCCAGGGCGACGACGTCATGACCGGCGGTGAGGGCAGCGACGTGTTCGTGTTCGACGGTGGTGGCGGCAACGACGTCATCCTCGACTTCACGCCCGGCGAAGACCTTCTGCAGATTTCGAAGGACATCAACGGCCTCGACATTTCGTCGCCGGAAGATCTGGCATCGCGCGTCACCCAGGTTGGTGGCAACGTGGTCATCGACTTCGGCCATGGCGATACGCTGACGCTCGTCAATGCGGACGCCGACGACATCCAGGCGAACCCGAACCACTACTTCACGATCCATTGAGATTGACTGGTGCGCCCCACTTCCTCCCGTGGGGCGCCCTCCCTTCTGTCCTCCAGGAGTAGCGCGTGACGGCAGACGACCGCATCAGAAGCTTCGGCCTCGACTTCACAGGCGCCGCAGCATTCAGGCTCGGCCTCGACGTTGCTGTGTTGATCTGGGACACACCTTCCGAACTCTCGGCGAAGACCAAATACGCACTTTCTGCGTCGCGGTCCCTCGTGCCTCTCGTCAGCATGGCGCTTCCCCGCGCCCAAGGGGGCCAGCGGATCTTCTGGGCGATGCGCCCCGGAAACGAGCGTGAGCTCGCCGAAATCGCCGCGGATGGCGAGGTTCTGCAGACGGTTGTCCTGGAACCGACCGCCAAGCTCCCTTTCCTCGATCTGGCGGCCCAGCTTTCCGACCTTCAGCCCGAAGGTCGTCTCAAGTTTCTCAACAATCTGCTCACGGTCTGGCGCAGCGCGTTTCGCCTGTCTCGTGACGAGTTCTTTATCGGCCTCGTCGATGACGTCATCCACGCCTTGAACCTTGGGCAGCGCCCCGCAACCATCGCCTGTCGGCTCGCGGATGGACGCTACCTGGCAGAGACGACCGTCAATGCCGAACTCGGCGAGATCAACGCGATCTATGCGCTCGGCGACGAGGCAATCTTGCCGCTGCCGCAGCAATTCGGCGTGACCGGCCGAACCGAGCGCGGCCAGCGCCGCTGCCATTTCGTTCTTGAATCGCCGCGCGCGCCGCAGGCGCTCTCGCTCATCATCATGGGAAAGCGCGGTATCGCCGTGCGCGAGCTTTCGCCCCGCGGCTCCCGATATCCCCACCTCCAGCAATGGTGGCCCGAGCACGGCGCAGCGCCGGGCTTGCGTGAGTTCGTCGTGCGGTCCTTAAGCGAGGTTCCGGAAAGCGGCGCGGCGCTTGCGATCGACCTGCAGCTTCGCTCCGCCCTGCCGGCAAGACAGGCGGGCAAGTCCGCTCTCCATCCGGGCGCCGAAATCGACCTCGCCCTTGCCATGTCGGAAGGCCTGCTCGTCGGCGGCTGGACACGCGACGCAAACGGCGTCCTTGCCGGCATCGACTATCTCCAGGAAGACGGCACGGCCTTGCCGCTCGATGGCAACTGGTATGAATTTCCAGGCTGGGCCCGAGGCGCCGAGGACGGCTCCAAGACCGACGTGACCGGTTTTGTCAGCTGGCTGCCGATGCGCGACCCGCTTGGCCCCCTTCTCCAGCCGCGCTTCCAGTTGCGGCTGGCGTCCGGCGCGGTCAAGCCGCTGGTGCCGAAACCGCAACCCTTCGATCCGGCAACGCAACGCAACCGCATCCTGCGTGCCGTTCCGCCCCAGCACGCCAACGATCAGGCATTCCGCACGATCCTTGCGCCGGCGCTGAGAGACGTGGAGCAGCGACTGGGCAAGACGATCAGGGTCGATCAGACCAAGGACTTCGGCCCGATGATGGCCGCGCCGCTCATCTCGATCGTCGTTCCGCTCTACCGCGTGCTCGACTTCCTGCGCTTCCAGCTGTCGGGACTGGCGACCGACCCCTTCGTCGCGGCCAATGCCGAGATCATCTATGTGCTCGACTCGCCGGAGATCCACGACGAGACGGAGCATCTGCTCGGCGGCTTCCATCTGCTTCACGGGCTTTCGATGAAGCTCGTGGTGATGAACCGCAACGGCGGCTATGCGCGCGCCTGCAATGCCGGCGCACGCTTTGCCCGCGGTTCTGTCATCGTCATGCTCAACTCGGACGTCGTGCCCTGCGGGGCCGGCTGGCTGGAAAAGCTTGCGCTGCCGGTGTTGAAGGAAAAATCGATCGGCGCCATCGGCCCGAAACTGCTGTTCGAGGACGGCTCGCTGCAGCATGCGGGCCTCTATTTTGCCCGTAACAAGCAGGACATCTGGCTCAATCACCATTTCTACAAGGGAATGCCGGGCGCCTATGCGCCGGCGCAGGAAATGCGCAGCGTGCCCGGCGTCACCGGCGCCTGCCAGGTGATGCGCAAGGAGGTCTGGGACCTCGTCGGCGGCTATGCCGAGGACTTCGTCATTGGCGACTACGAGGACAGCGATCTCTGCCTCAAGATCCGCCAAGCCGGCTTCGACATCGTCTATGAGCCGGCAGCCTGTCTCTATCATCTGGAGCGGCGCTCGATCAGCCGCAGCCAGGATTACACGCGCGGCGTCGCCAGCCAGTACAATGCATGGCTGCATACCGAGCGCTGGAACCAAGACATTACCACCCTGATGCCATCCTACCTCGGCGCCGAAGAGGCGGCAGCGCCGAGCACCCGTAAGCCTGCCGCCAGGAGCGCCGCATGAACCAGCCCGCACTTCGCCCCGCAGATGACCTGCAACCGGCCTGGCAACAGAACGAAGACCGTATCGAAGGCATGCTTCAGACGGTTCTCACCAATCGTTTCTTGCCCCAGCCGGACCAAAACAGCGTCTTCGTCGGAGATGGCAACTACCGGGCTGTCGGCGCGGAGTTTCTCGGCCACTTCATCCGCATGGGCGGATTACAGCCGAAAAGCATCGTGCTCGACATCGGCAGCGGCATCGGCCGCATGGCCGTTCCGCTGACGCAATATCTCGATAGCGATCACGGGCGCTATGTCGGTATCGACCCGGTGGAAGGCGGCGTCACCTGGTGCCGTCAATCCGTCACGCCGGTCTATCCGAATTTCACCTTCCAGCATGTCGACATCGCCCACGAACTCTACAACCCCACAGGCAGGATCAACGGCAAGGCGCTGAAGCTACCCTACCCGGATCGACAGTTCGACTTCGCCATCATGACGTCGATCGTCACCCATCTGCCGCCGGACGAAGTGCTCGTCTATTTCAGCGAGATCAACCGGATGCTGAAGCCCGGCGGACGGCTCTTCGTTACCGCCTTCGTGGTCGATAGCATCGCCGCGAAGGATGAACACGGCCGGCGGGATCCCCGTCTTGCCTTCGTTCGCAGCGGCGACGGCCCCTGCTGGTTCGTGCCCGGCTTGCCGCCGCTTGCCGCCGTCGGCTTCGACGACGGCTTCCTTGACCGGGCGCTGGAACGGGCAGGTTTCACGACGGTCCTGAAATCGCTCGGTCACTGGCGGGGCCAAAGTGCTGGCCACTACCAGGATGTCTTCGTCGCCGAACGCCGGAGTGTGAGCGGATGAAGAAGCGTATTCTGGTCGCCGCGCACAACCATCCGGCGCTTCACCCCGGCGGCACGGAGATTTTCGCGCACGACCTCTTCCGTGCCTATCAGCGGGCCGGTCACGAGGCGCTCTTCCTCGGCGCCACCAACCAGACCCACCGCCAGGTGCGGCCCGGCACAAGCTTTCAGGCGATCGGCCCCGAAGGCGACGAGGTGCTTTTGTGGTCCGGCCATTTCGATCGCTTCTTCATGAGCCAGATCGACCTCTATGGCGTCGTGCCCGACCTTACCGAGCTTTTGCGCGATTTCCGCCCGGATGTGGTTCACATCCACCACCTGCTTTTGCTTGGCGCCGAGTTTCCGCACATCGTGCGCCGCACCCTGCCCGACTGCCGGATCGTGATGACCCTGCACGACTACTATCCGCTTTGCCATCACGACGGGCTGATGGTGCGCACCAGCGGCAAGGAGCTTTGTCACAAGTCGAGCCCCGACCGTTGCCATAGCTGTTTCAAGGACATTCCGCTCGATCGCTTCGTGCTGCGCGAGCAGCATTTGAAGGCGTTGCTGCGGACCGTCGATCGCTTCATCTCGCCGAGCCAGTTTCTGAGGCAACGCTTTATCGACTGGGGTCTTGACGGCGATCAGATCGACGTGATTGCCAATGGCCTGCCGCCACGAGACGCGCCGTCGCGCAAGGGCCAGCCGGAAAACGATCGGCCGGTTTTCGGCTATTTCGGCAATCTCAATCCGTGGAAAGGCACGTCGGTGCTTCTCGAGGCTGCGCGGCAGTTGATCGACGAGGGCCTGCGTTTTGAGCTGCGGGTGCACGGGGGCGCCCCCTTCCAGGCCGACAGTTTCAAGGACGAGATCGCCCGCCTCTTCAAGAAGACGGCGCCTTCGGTCCAGCAGCGCGGCGCCTACAGGCGCGAGGACATCGGCGAGCTCATCGCGGCGGTCGATTGCACCATCGTGCCTTCGATCTGGTGGGAGAACGCACCGCTGGTCATCGGCGAGGCCCAGTCCCAGCGCAAACCGGTGATCGCCAGCAATATCGGCGGGATGGCCGAAATGGTGCAGGACGGCGTCAACGGCATCACCGTCTCGCCAAACGATCCGCGTGCGTTGGCTGCCGCCATGCGCCGCATGGCGGAAAGCCCTGACCTTCGGCGCCGCCTTTCGGCCAATGCCCGCAAGCCCAACGATATCGATACCACTGCCCGGCGCTATCTCACGCTCATCGACGCGATCGAGCCCCGAGAAACCGTCGCCGCCTAGAGGGAAGACCATGTCTGTAGCAGCCGACAAACCGGACGTCGCACCGGAGCAGAACAATGCAAAGCCGCTGAAGGGCCGCGTGGACGCGATCGACCAGGGCCGCGTCTTTGGGTGGGCCTTCGACCCGGAAACCCCGGAAAAGCGGCTTGCCATTCGCGTGCTTCTCGACGGCAAGGTGATCGCCGAGGCGCTCGCCGACCGCAACCGGCCTGATCTGAAGCGCAACGGGATCGGCGACGGCAACCACGCGTTTGAAATCGCCCTGCCCGAGATGGCGAGCGCGCGTAGCGGCGAACTCGTCGTGCTCGCGGCAACCGGCCAGGGCGGCGAACTGCCGCTTCGTGTTCCCAAGCCCGACGAACAGGCGGCTGAGGCGCTGATTGCAGCGCCGCTTGCAAAAGTGCTCGACAAGCTCGACGTGCTGATGGCGGCACAACGGCAACTGCAGGTCTCGCAACGTTCCGCGCAGCGGTCGAGAGTTGACGACGGCGATGAAGCCGAGAGCCCTGGGCTTGCGGCGATCAGCGACGATGTCGCGAACCTCCGCGGCGAGATCACCCAACGCCTGACCGATCTAGACGTCCACTTGATGCGGCTCGACGGTGTGATCGCCGGCATGGAAAAGAGCCTGAACGCACTGAAGCAGCGCTCGAACGGCGACCTGAAGCCGGCGTTTCTGCTTCTCTTTGTCCTTGCAGGCTTTGCGGCAGGCGCGATCCTTTCCGTCTTCCTTCGGACCTGAGGCGAATCTCATGCCCAGTACGGAACTTAGCCTTTCCGCAAGCCCTGCTCCGCTTGGCCGCATCGCGCGCAGTGGTCGCATCATCGCCTGCCCGATCGACGAAACACTGTTGCTCGTCGTCGGCACCGGTGGTCCGATGGCCGATCAGTTGTCGGTCGAGATCAACGAAGATGCGTCAAACCAGGTGGCGGCGTCGGTCGTCGGCTGGCGGCTGGCGGCACCTCAGTCTTCCACCACGCATGGCTTTGCCGCGTTGTTACCGCTCGAAGGCTCTGATCGTCTGCCGACGACCCTACGCTTCGGCACGGCGGGTAACGGCAAACGCTACATGGTTGCGCCACGCGCCGCTTCGATCGTTGAAGTGACCGCGATGCTGAAGGATTTTGCCGGTCCGCAGCTGGTACACGTGCTCGGTCGCCTGGTCGACGTGCTGATCAAGCCGCCGCATGCCGATCAACGGCTCGCAGCCATCACGCCCCTTCTCAAGACGGGAGCTGCGAGCGACGGGTACATCGAGCTCCTTGGCGAGGGGCATGACGGCAGCATCGCCCTGAAAGGATGGGCGCACGACCTGCCCGCCGGCGTCTGCCGGGCGATCGTCAAGAGCGAAGACGCCTTTCTGGCCGATTGCAACGTCGCCATTTTCCAGCGCAACGACGCGCCTGACGGTGCGGCTGGCTTTGTCGGCCTCCTGTCCGCAAACGACCTGCCCCGAGCGCGCGACATCAAGGGCATATTCTATCGCGGCCGTGGCGCCTGGCGGTATGCCGGGCTCCACGAACGCCGGGTCGTGACCGGTCCGCTCGAGACGCCCGGCCATATCCGCGCGATGCTGCTGCAGAGCCAGAGCTCGCCGCAAGTCATGCTTCGCCTGCGCGATGCCGCGAGCGGATATGATGGCACCGAAACGATCTCAAGCCTTCCGGTTCCTGTCCGCCTTGGCGTGGATGCCCTCTACCAGGGTGAGGATGGTGCCTTCCTGATTTCGGGCTGGTTATTAGACGCGGAAGGCCATGTTGAAAGCGTGCGACTTTGCCGACAGGGCGGCGGCGCAAGACTGGACGCAGCCTGGACCCGTACCGAACGTTCCGACGTCGAAGAGGCTTTCGTTGATCGGCCGGAATTTAAAAGCGCGATTTCCGGTCACCGCCGATCCCATGGCTTTATCAGTCGCGTCGAGGTGCTTAATGGCGAGGCGGAAGGCCCAGTTCACATCGAACTCACCCTCAGGGACGCCCGCCGCGCCTACATGCCACTTTTCCCGGTGCGACTGCCCGCACGCGCCGCTGCCCTACGGCTGCTTGGCTCGATCGATCCGACAAGCTGGGCCCTGCCCGATATTATCGACCGGCAGATCGTCCCTTTCCTGACGGCGGCGCGCAGCACCGCACCGACCATCGAGACCGTTGTCGACATCGGCCCCTTCGACCAGGCCGAGGGTAGCGCCATCCTTCTTGTCGCCGGAGAAACCGAAACGGATTTCGCGCCGCTTTTGGGGCTGCTCGCGCTTGATCCGCAAACGCGTCGTGCGCCGATCGCGCTCGTGCTCCAGGCCGAGCAGTTCCGAAGGCATACGGTCCACATTCGTCAACTCTCAGAATTCTATCGTTTGCCCCTGCGGCTCATCTCCGTCGAAGGCGCCGGCGATGCATGCGACCTGGCGCAAGCGGCCGCCGAGAGCGTGAACAGCGACGCGGTCGTCCTGTTTTCCGCGTCCCTGACGCCAGCCAATGCCGGATGGTATCAGGCGCTCATTACCGCTTACGAGGCAAAGACGGGAAGCATCATCTCGCCGACCCTTGCCTACGAGGATCACTCTATCCGCTGGGCCGGCAGCACGTCGCTCGATCGCCCCGACCATCTTCAGTCAAGCCGCTACGCCGGCTATCCTGTCGGCGCCGTCAATCGCCTGAAGCTGACCCGGGTCGCAACTGCATCGCTCGATTGCTGCATCCTGCCGCGCGAAGCGCTTATGGAGGACGCAGGACTGTCGCCGACCTATCTCGGCGCAGCGCTGAAGGGCCTTGACCTCGCCCTTCGCCTCAGCGGAAAGGGCTACGAGGCCTACTGGCTTCCTTCCCTGCAGATGGTGGGATCGGACGAGGTGCCCCGAGCGGGCTCTGCCGCCACCGCCCGGTTCGTGGAGCGTGTCGACCGGACGCTGTTCCGCGCCCGATGGATGCCCGCCTCCGAAACCACCCAGACATTCTTCGAGGAGACTGACGCATGAGCGAAAAACTCCGCGTACTCGTGGTCTCCCATGGCCACCCGACCCATTCGCTTGGCGGGGCGGAAATTGCTTCGCATGGTCTTCACAAGGCGCTGAACGGCCTGTCGGGTGTGGAATCGATCTACCTCGCCCGCGTCGGCAATCCGGTTCCGCGGCATGGCGCCTCCGCGCTGATGAGCCTGCGGCTTGCCATGGACGAAGTGCTCTACCACGCCGAAGACTTCGACCACTTCTTCCTGTCGAACGGCGATACGGACGCGATCCGCCGCGATCTCCTGCGCTTCGTCGGCGACATCAAACCGGATGTCGTTCACTTCCATCATATCCTCGGCTTCGGCCTGGAAGCGCTCTACGCCGTTCGTGATGCCTTGCCCAAAGCACGCATCGTCGTGACGTTCCACGAATATCTGCCGATTTGCCACAATCACGGGCAAATGGTGAAACGTCCCTCGGGCCAGCTTTGCAACGGCGCCTCACCGATCAGTTGTCACACGTGCTTCCCTGAAATCCCGGTGTCGCGCTTCGTTCGCCGCGAACAGTTTGTGCGCGGCATGCTCAATCTCGCCGACGCTTTCATCGCGCCGAGCGCCTTTCTCGCCAACCGCTATGTCGAATGGGGGCTGGAAGCCGCAAAGATCTTCGTCATTGAAAACGGCATCGTCATGGGCGACAAGGCGCCGGCCCGCGAATTGCCGTCGCCAACCGCGCGGCGTAACCGCTTTGCCTATTTCGGGCAGATGACACCGTTCAAGGGCGTTCACGTGTTGATCGACGCGGTATCGCGCGTGCCCGACGACGTCTGGGGCGATGATTCCTCGCTGATGATCTTCGGCGGCAACCTCGAGCGTCAGCCGAAGGACTATCAGGAGAAGGTGGCGAAACTGATCGAGGACGCCGGTCGCCGCGTGCGCTTCTACGGCGCCTATCAGAACCAAGACATGCCGCGGCTGATGCGCTCGGTCGACTGGGTGGTCATGCCGTCGGTCTGGTGGGAGAATTCCCCGGTCGTCATCCAGGAGGCACTGCATCACGGCCGGCCGATCCTCTGCTCCGACATCGGCGGCATGGCCGAAAAGGTTCGCGACCGGCTGGACGGCTATCACTTCCGCGCCGGCAGTGCCCAGGATCTGGCCGACCGCCTGATCGACGTTTTGAGCGCGCCGCGGGCGTGGGACAATCTGCGGGCAACTCTTCGGCGACCGACGAGCCACGTCGATTGCGCGCGGGAACATGTGGCGCTCTATCGGAAAATGCTCAAGGGCGAGCAACCGGCCCTGCCGAGCGCGGCAGTGGCCTGAGGTAGAGTCGAAGCGATGCCAAACGGCTCAACCAGATCGCGACATACTGCCAAGATCGCCTTGGACCTCGGCGACGTTCGAAGGCCCATCGATCGACGCTCTATCGTTGCCCCACCAATGATGAAAATGATGTACTGGCCCATGCCCCTGGCCGATGGCCAGACCGTCGGCCGCGACCAGCGCGTCATGCAGATAGACCTTGGCTGCGACGACCGCGTCGTCAATCGGCTTACCCTTGGCAAGCCCCGAGGCGATTGCGGCCGAGAGCGTGCACCCGGTGCCATGATCGTTCCTGGTTTCGATCCGAGGCCGCGACAGGTGCAGGATCGTTTTACCGCTGTAGAGCATGTCGATAGCATTCCTGCCCTTGGCATGCCCGCCCTTCATCAGCACCGAACGCGCACCGAGTTTCAGAAGCATCTCGGCCTGATGCGCGATCTCGCTCTCGGTTTCGGCGATCGCACGTCCGGTCAACAGCGCCGCCTCAGGCAGGTTCGGCGTCAGAATGAGCGCGAGCGGCAACAACTCCTCCTTGAACGTCGCGATTGCGTCAGGCTGCATCAAATGATCGCCCGAGGTCGCCACCATCACCGGGTCGATGACAGCCAGCCGGTCGTAGCGCTTCAGACCAGCCGCGATCACCGCGATCGTCTCGCGCCGCGAGACCATGCCTATTTTCACCGCTCCAACGGCGAGATCCGAAAACACCGCGTCGATCTGGGCCGCAACGACAGTCGGGGAGATATCTTCAACCGCAGAAACCCCACGGGTATTCTGCGCCGTGACCGCAGTGATCACGCTTGCGCCATAAACGCCGAGCGCAGAGAACGTCTTCAGATCCGCCTGGATGCCGGCGCCGCCGCCGGAATCCGAGCCTGCGATGGTGACGGCGATCGCGGTCATAGCCCCACCTGCTTGAGGCCTGAGCCTTTTCGGTTTGAGTCAAGGACAGACACGAGCAAAGCGACCTCCCGGAAATGGACGGAGATCCGGTCGACAAGCGCAAAGACGGCTGGTGAGCAGAAGGGCCCTCGCCGTTCCTACGCCGGTATGATCCGGATCAGGTTCAAGGGTCTGGCTCACCGCCATCTCAGCGCAGTCACTGCGCGCCCCTCGGCAAGAGGGATGCTAGGGGAGCATGGGCGGGGGTGTCAATTGCTTGGGTTCGGGGCGCGATATCCAACCGCGACCGGGGCCGGGCGACACTCGGCATAAAAATCAGCGCGATCGGTTCACGCTTCAGTCCGTCGGCGCCTTTCCGAGAGGAAATATGGGAGAGCTATCAACGCCGCTCAAGTTTCCTCGAAAGCTGGGAGTGCGTCCCTGATCGCGTCTTTGCGTAAAGGCGTACTCTAAATGCGGAGCGCACTCCCTAGATGCCGACGTAGGCGGCATCAATGTGTGACATTTTTTGGTGATCGTCCTCCGGGCTTCCATCGTGGCGAGTAGGCTCGCGGCGTGATCGGGGCTTTGGAGCGAACGAGCTTTGTAGACGATATCTTACTCCCGACGTTCGCGAATCAGTGCCGTCTTCATCCAATCGTCGAGTATCCCCTCGGTGTGCCGACGATCGCTTCAAAAGCGACCAGCTAGTATCAAAGTACAGCGGCAGGTTCTGGGCACAACAAAACGTGCCCAGATACGTGGCTATTCTTAGCGCCATAGAGAGCAGCTAGTCGGTCCCCGGCGGTATCGGCTCGCCCGTGAAAGGACATGGATCGCAGCGAAATCGACCTGTGCCTGGACGAAGCATCAAACCGGACTTCAAATCGTTGTCTGGCCGTTAGCTGCCCGTCGATCAGGAAATCTTACACCGCTGCGTAGCCACCGGGTCTCACTGTGGGTCATAGGAGCGAGCCTCCTGGCCACGCTTTGTATATCTGCGAACAGTCTTACGGTCGATGCCAGCTTGCTCGGCGATCGACGACACCGGCATTCCAGGATCTTGATCAGAAATCCCTCTCCCGGCCATCGGACGGAGTATCGGTGACAGCGTGCCCCGGTTTTCCGAGGCGCGCCTCGAAACCGGCTACAATGAGCAAATCAAGGAGGGTTCAGGACACTACTGTTCCGCTACAACTGAGCTCCTCGAGCCTCAGCCCTCCTACACAGCCAGCGGGAAGCTGGTGCGGCAGCGAGATGGCACGCCGCGGCACTTCGTTGCGCCACTCACTCACGACGCTCCCAATGGCGCCATTACAGATGGGTCGCTCTGCTTCAACTCAAGCTGACATTGAATGGAACGGTGACCCAGGCTATACAGCGCTAACTCCCCGAAGCCGGTCGCGTTTCACGCTACCCCAATGGCAATCGAACCGGTGGGATCGCCAGCGTCGCACTGGAGAACTAAGTAAGATGTATGATGGCTCAGATGTATCGCAATTGCCTAACGAAATTTCTCGAGTACTGCAGTGTTTACAAAGAGTTGTTTTTCAGGGCCTTGCGAAGGCGAAGAGGTCGATATTCAAACTGGCTTAAATTGTATGATACAGAGCCGGACTTAGCTTCAATTGAACACCCCTCAAATGCGCCTTTATTTTCGATACTTATGCCCGTCTTCAACCCTGACCTCAAGGAATTGAGGGCGGCAATTGTCAGCGTACGCAAGCAAACGTATGGAAATTGGGAACTCTGCATTGTTGATGACTGCTCCAGTTCGCACAGCGTACGAGAGGCGATTTCCGAGCTAGCGTCGGCGGACGCTCGCATAAAAACCGCATTCCGGTCCGAGAATGGAAACATTAGCGAGGCAACAAATACGGCATTTGATCTCGCGACTGGAGAATGGATTGGGTTACTGGATCAGGACGATGTCTTGCACCAAAGTGCACTCGCCGTAGTGTCCCGCACCATACGCGCGCACCCGAGCGTCCAAGTGATATATACGGACGAAGACAAGATCGGCGAACGCGGTAATCGCTTTCAGCCGTACTTTAAGCCAGACTTCTCGCTCGAACTGCTGAGGGCACAGAACTATTTAAACCACTTTACCGTACACAGAGCAGCCAACATCTACCGGGTAGGTAAGTGGCGAAAGGAGTTCGACGGCAGTCAGGATTACGATCTGAATCTGCGTATCGTTGAAAGTATAGCCGATCGCGACATTATACACATTCCGTTTGTGCTTTACCATTGGCGCGCAACCAACGGCTCAACGGCCCACTCCATCCAAAACAAGGCCTACGCGGTTGTTGCTGGCCAACGCGCGCTTCAAGCTCACATCTCGCGATTAAATTTGGATGCGCAGGTGGTGGTGCTTGACGATGTCCCATATTATCGAACGCGGCACAGGTTGCCGACGCACCGACCTCTAGTAAGCATAATAATCCCAACACGAGATAATATTGACGTTCTAAAGAAATGTATAAACTCAATCCTCCACAATACGACGTACGATAGGTATGAGATTATATTGGTTGACAACGGATCCACATCGACAGAAGCAATTTCATACTTGAACTATTTGTCAGGTAATGGCGCGGCAACCGTACTCAACCAACCGGGCGACTTCAATTACTCAAAACTGAACAATGATGCAGCTAAAATCGCGGCCGGTGACGTATTATGCTTGCTCAACAATGACATTGAAGTCCTATCTCCGGACTGGCTTGAGGAACTCGTATCAATCGCGTTGCAAGACGGCGTCGGTTGCGTTGGACCTAAACTCCTGTACCCGGAGGGCAGAATCCAACACGCTGGAGTCGTTACAGGCATCGGCGGAGTCGCGGGGCATCCATATAAATACTACAAAAGCAATCACCCAGGGTATTTCTCAAACTTACGCCTGCATCGGAACGTATCCGCCGTCACCGGCGCGTGCATGGTAATGACAAAGAAAGTTTTTGAAGAAGTGGGCGGCCTCGACGAGGCTAATTTAGCAGTAGCATTTAACGACGTTGACCTTTGCCTTAGAGCCATCGAGGCTGGCTACCGCAATGTTTTCACGCCATTTTCGACGCTCGTTCACCATGAAAGCCTCACCAGGGGTAAAGACAATACGCCGGAGAAGGTGCAGAGGTTTCGTAAGGAGGTTAACTACATGCACAAGCGATGGGGCGAAAGGCTCGTTAACGACCCATGGTACTCAAACAACTTGACGCTGGCGTACGAAGATTACTCGCTTGCATTTCCACCACGCACCAGCCGAAAATACTGAGATGCAAATGCATGCAAAGCAGCTGGGTGCTCGTACAATGCCTTCAACCAGCATTCAATCGCGGATGAACGTTATCGGCGCACTGATACTACGAGATATGAGAACGCGCTTCGGGCGCTCTCATATTGGCTACTTGCTCGCAATCGCTTGGCCGTTTGTACACCTAACCGTGCTTGTGACCATTATGGCATTCGTGAACAAAGTCGCACCGATTGGGGGCGATCCCGCCGTGTTTGTATCGACAGGGGTACTACCTTATATAGTTTGCCTTTATCCAGCTAGAATGATGGGGATGGCACTAGACGTTAACCGTCCGCTATTCCTCTTTCCAGTGGTACGGCCATTTGATGTTATCGTTTCGAGGGCTGTGATTGAGTTCTTGACCGCTTTTGTGGTCGTGATCTTAGCATACGCAGCACTCACACTGATATCTGTGGATGTGACCCCAATTGATAAGGTCACCCTGGCGTCGGGCCTACTCGCTACGATATACCTATCGCTTTCCTTCGGCTTCCTCAACGTGGTCCTTGCCTCAATATTTCGGATGTGGAACATCACGTTTGTTATGATTATGATCATCCTTTATATGACCGCGGGAGTTTTTGCCGTCCCTTCCGCCCTTACGGCCGACGCTCGAGAGTTGATGTGGTTCAATCCCCTGTTTCACTGCGTCGAATGGCTAAGGTCAGCTTACTATGAAGGTTATGGTGACGATGCATTGTCTCGAACGTACCTCCTGTCCGTCGCGACCGTATCTTTCTTCTTAGGCTTACTTGGAGAGCGTTTCCTGAGAGGCAAGTTGTTAGCGCCATGATTCAGCTGGACGACGTCTTCAAATACTACCGGATTCGCGGTAGCGCGAAAGTCATTCTGGACCATGTGAATCTGACGTTCCGATCCGGAACATCGTATGGAATATTAGGAATCAACGGGGCCGGGAAGTCCACGACCATGCGAATGCTTGCGGGAACAGAGCTACCTAACTCCGGTCGAATAACGCGTTCAGCACGGATCTCGTGGCCACTCGGCTTCTCAGGGGGCCTACATCCCGCAATGACAGGGCGAGAAAACATTGGTTTCGTCGCAAGGATTTACGGTCATGACCCAAAGGCGGCAACGGACTTTGTCGAAGACTTTGCCGAAATTGGTGCATATATCGACGAACCCTATAGCACGTACTCCTCTGGGATGGCGCAACGGCTTGCTTTTGGACTTTCTATGGCCATCGACTTTGAATGCTACCTTATCGACGAGGTCACCGCAGTCGGTGATGCGAGGTTCCAGGCGAGATGCCATGAGGAGTTCTCACGAAGGCGAGCCAGATCCGACGTTATAATGGTCTCTCATTCCATGGAAACAATACGCGATTACTGTAGCAGAGCTATCGTCTTGGCGCACGGCGTCGCATATGAATTTTCGAACGTCGATGACGCCATAGAGTTGTACAACAAACTCAACCAGTAGGTTTAAGATGATGCAAGATATTGCCGTCGAAGAAGAACGGCGCCTAGCCGTCAATGAAGGTCTTCGTCGGGCAAAGGCTATATCAGTTGAATTTCGAAAGGCAGCGAGGAAGGCACGGACACCCCGACCGATTGTAAGTGGTGGCGGAGGCTTTAGAGCGCGTAAAGGCGATCGACTGTTTAGGCTGTTTGCTGTCGGTTCCCTTGTAATGTTGTTCGTCATTCCAACAACACTTTCTGCAATGTACTATTCGTTTTTTGCATCTGATCAATATGTATCAGAAGCACGCTTTTCGATCCGCTCTGCAGATACATCTGGCTCGAGTCCGATGGCCGGTCTATCTGCTCTACTGGGAGGTGGCCAAGCTACAGATGCAGCGATAATAGCTGAATACGTAAAAAGTGGCGCAATCATCAGCCAGCTCGGCAAATCGTTTAATCTGATTAAGTTGTTTACGACAGAGCGGTGGGACCCAATCGCCAGCCTTGAGGCGAACCCGACATCAGAAGACCTTGTTAAGTACTGGAAGGGGCAGGTCGACATTTCCGTGGAAAGAAGCTCAGGATTGACTACTTTGAGAGTCAGAGCATTCAATGCGACTGATAGTCTTAATCTTACTAAAGAGATACTAAGAGTTGCAGAACATATGGTAAACAGCCTAACGCGAAGGACGGAGGAGAATGCACTGCGCGAGGCGGAAGCCGAAGTACAGACGACCAAGCGTCGTCTGAGTGATTCCATATCGAAACTCAAGGAAATGAGAGACTCGACCGGCATCCTCGACGTCAATTCAGCGGCAGCAGCTAATACTGAGATACTCACAAAACTGAGACTCGAAAAAGCGAAATTAGATGTTCAGATAAGCGCACTCGAGGACAGCGACTCCGGGAGGGCTCCTCAGCTCGGGACGCTTAGAAATCAGGCGACCGCAATTGGCCAACAGATTCAAAAGTACGAACAATCGATTGCTGGTTCAACAACCGAATCGAGCATTGCCTCCAGAGGTGCGGGTTTAGCCGAAGCCGAGACCGACCTGAAAGTATCTCAGGCCGAATACCAGAAATCCGTGGCTGTGTTCGAGGTAGCGCGTATGACATTGGAGCGGCAACGATCCTACATTCTTACCCACGTGCAACCATCGTTACCTCAGGAGGCGCTATACCCCAGACGGTTCCTGATGGTCATTACAATCGCGCTTGCGACGGCAGTGTTGTGGGCTATGGTCATTGGTGCGGCAATGTTAGCCCGCGACCATACGGCATAATTCGGTGAAATTTTATGCAATTTTTCATCGATATTGATAATGGCTCGGTGATCTCTGGCTGGCTTATACCGGACAATCCAGGAGAGACCCCAGAGTTGGTCATTAAGGTCGCTTCACGAGAGGACATACAACTCAAAGCCAATGTACTGCGAACTGACCTACGTGATCTGGGAATGCATAGCACAGGTCTCGCTGGTTTTCACATTGATAGCTTTACAGTGCCCGAACTTGGCCGGCTGGAAGATGTAAGCGTTGTTGAGGCAGACAGCGGAATTACGATCTATCGGCGCTTTAATCCGGAAAAACACAAGGATGGTAAACTCTTAATCGCGGATTCAAGTCTCCTTCCTCAAATGAAGTTGATGCGTGCGTTGTCGCACCGTTTCGCTATGAGCTATCCCCTTTCGGAAAGACTCTCACTCGAAACACTAAGTGGAATTTTGTCGCTCAGATTTTCCAACTCAATTTTTGTGAGTGGTAGCCTGAACTGGATGCGTTATGGGGCACTTGCACTAGAGCAAGATTTCGTCTCGTGCGCATTGCTCCGAGATCCATTTGACGAACTGGCCGAGAAGCTCCTATTCTTATGGCATTTAGCAAAGAATCCGGGGAAAAGCCCGCTTAGCAGCCATGCGGCGCTTTCCAGTTACTCAGAGGTCCTTCCACAAATAGCGGCAGTCGACTTCTCCGACGACAAATCGCTGCTCATGGCTTTTCGAACGATGTCGCCATCCATTCGAAAGGTTTTTCGATCACCTATGACTAGGCTTTATGGTTCCCTGCCGGAGGAAGACATACAGCGACGCAATGTCAGCGTAGCGCTCGACAATTTAGCTCAATTTTCCATTGTTGGGTCGAGAGAGCAATTCGAACAGTTTGCCGGTATGGTCAATGCGCGACTAGGAAACATTATCCCCCCCTCGCAAACTTTAGACGAACTCCAGGCCGCTTTGGAACTTGGTAAACGTCTGTCGACAATGGGGCTGGTCTTAGATCTACTAGATGAAGACGTCGCGCTTTATTCGTTCGCAAAGGAAGCATGGAAAAACGCCGAGAACGCCGATGTTTAGATTACTTCCGCGTGAAATTTCACACAAAATTGCAACGTTGAACGGCATCAAACCCCCATCGGGAATAAGTGCGGCAGTTGCTGCGACGACGACAAGGTTCGTCAAAGTACTAGAACGGCGAAACGGTGAGAACCACATTGCCTCAAGCGCGGGATCGGGCAACCCTTCCACAACGCGGTCCGGCGGTATTGGAGGGGTGCTCCGATCGTTTTTGTTCGTAGTCCTCATACCGACCGCTGCGGTACTCTTTTACTACATTTCTCTAGCATCCAACGTTTACGTTACCGAAGTAAAGCTTACGGTCAGAAAATCGCAGGAAGCATCGTCCGGGGAAGCCTCGTCATCCTTGGCAAGTTCGTTCCTCAAAAAGCTTGATTTGGGATCGTCACTCTCGTCTGGGCAAGACACTCAGATCATCTCTGATTATTTGAAGAGTAGAATTGTAATTGAAGATCTCGGTGGGAAACCCATCGTGAGCGAGTATTTTTCTCGCGGCGACATCGATTGGTTTTCACGGTTGGGGACAGGTGCAGATAAGGAAGAGATTTGGGAATACTGGAGAGAACACATTACGGTGTCTATAGATACGGTATCCAATATTCTTACGATGCGCGTTCGGGCATATAGCAACGACGATACTTACAATCTTGCTCTCAAACTTGTTGAAAACAGCGAGAAGCTGATCAACCGCATTTCGGACCGTACAAAGAATGACGCTTTACTTCGCGCTCGCCAAGAGGTCACCCGATCGGCATCCGATCTTGCCGGCGTCCGAACGGCGCTCCTCAATTTTCAACAGAAGTCTGGCAGCATTGATCCGGTGATGACCGTCAAGCAGATGACGTCCGCGGTGACTGAGCTTTCGCTGAAAAAAATACAACTGCAAGCTCAAATTGACGTAGGCAGTCTTTCTGGGTTAAATGAGCGCCCAGGAGATAAATACCTTGAGACAAAAATAAAAGTCATAGATGACCAGATCCAACAGTTTTCAGAAAAATTGACGGGAATGTCTAGCGACACGCTTTCTTCGCAATTGAAAGATTATCAGCTCCTTAAGCTTCAAGAGGAGTTTTCAGAGAAGATCTACATGCTTGCGCGCTCGGACTATGAACAAGCTCGCAGACGGATTATTGCGCAACAATTGTACGTTGTCGTTGTGGTCCCCCCGCTTTTACCTGAAAGCGCGCTTTTACCCAGGCCCGTGCTGGACACTTTTGTTGTATTCTTGGGCCTATTGGTCGTATGGGGAATCGGGTGTCTACTATTCGCGAGCATCAAAGATAGCAGGATATAGAGTTGGTTCACAGCGTCTAGCTTACCCATGCATTGCGCCATCTGCAATTGCGCCAGCCTATGGATCGGCGAGATCGCATTCTCGGTGCGTTCGGCTTGGCTTTGCACTGACCACCGCTAGCGGTGACGTGAGGCCGTCGCTTCTCTTGGTTCCAGGGCTGTTTATTTGTGAGCGTCCGGCGAAGGCATTTTCGCTTGGTCGAGAGGCCGATAATATAGACCGCGTTTCATATCGTCTGCCATAACGAGTTCCACCGTAAGCCACAAGCTGGGGCCGGTCAGGCGGCGTAGTGCCACGGCATGAGCGCGTCAATATCGCTCCTGGGCCATCCATTGTGTGAGCGCGACGAACGACGAACGCCCCAGCTTTTCATTGCTGATGATGCCTGGAGTCTTGGAGAAGCCATCGATGAAGGCAGGCATGAAGGAGTCTACCGTAAGCGGTGATGTGAATGTGAGACCGTTATTTCTGTAAGCATCCGGTGAAGGCCGCAGGTCATGCGGCCTGAGCGTTCAG
>NZ_JTLA01000061.1:0-2671 GCF_000799055.1 Ensifer sp. ZNC0028 | reverse complement strand
ACCTGTCGGCAACCCCCGCTGCCGTCTCGATGATCCAGGCGGCCGCGACGCTGCCGATCTTCCTGCTCGCCATTCCCGCCGGCGTTCTCTCCGATATTCTCGACCGCCGCAAATTCCTGATCGTCGTACAGTTCCTGCTCGCCTCCGCGAGCCTTTGCCTGTTGTTCCTCTCCGCAAGCGGACTGCAGTCGGTGACCTCGCTGATTGCGCTGACCTTCGTCGGCGGCATCGGCGCGGCGCTCGTCGCCCCCACCTGGCAGGCGATCGTGCCGGAGCTCGTGTCGCGGCCGGACGTCAAGGGCGCGGTCGCGCTGAACTCGCTTGGCATCAACATCTCCCGCGCGATCGGCCCGGCACTTGGCGGTCTGCTGCTCGCCTGGTTCGGCGCGGCCGTCACCTACGGGGTCGACGTCATCAGCTATGTCTTCGTCATTGCCGCCTTGGTCTGGTGGCGGCGGCAGGTGCCGGAGGACGACGCGCTCGCCGAGCGTTTTCTCGGCGCCTTCCGCGCCGGGCTGCGCTATGCGCGCGCCAGCCGCGAGCTGCATGTGGTGCTTTTGCGTGCGGCCGTGTTCTTCGCCTTTTCGAGTGCGATCTGGGCGCTGCTGCCGCTGGTCGCCCGCCAGCTTCTCGGCGGTGGCGCCAGCTTCTACGGCATCCTGCTCGGCGCCGTCGGCGCCGGCGCGATTGGCGGCGCGCTGTTGATGCCGCGGCTACGCGCGCGAATGGATGCCGACGGGCTGTTGCTTTTGTCGGCGGTTCTGACCGCCGCCGTCATGGGCGTGCTCTCCTTCGCACCGGCGCAATGGGTGGCAGTCGCCGCACTGCTCGTCTGCGGCGCGGCCTGGATCACGGCATTGACGACGCTCAACAGCACCGCGCAAGCGATCCTGCCCAACTGGGTGCGCGGCCGCACGCTCGCCGTCTATCTGACCGTCTTCAATGGCGCGATGACCGGCGGCAGCCTTGCCTGGGGCGCGACAGCCTCCGCGATCGGTGTGCCCTTCACGCTGGCCGTTGCGGCCATCGGCCTTCTCTGCGTCGGCTTCGCCTTCCACGCCATGAAGCTGCCGAAAGGGGAGGCGGACCTCATTCCTTCCAACCATTGGCCGGAGCCGCTGACCAGCGAGCCGGTCGAACACGACCGCGGACCGGTTCTCGTCCTGATCGAATACACGATCGACAAGGCGGATCGGTCCGAGTTCCTGAAGGCGCTCGCTCGCCTGTCGCATGAGCGGCGGCGCGACGGCGCCTATGGCTGGGGCGTGACCGAGGACGCGGCCGATCCCGGGCGCCTCGTTGAATGGTTCATGGTGGAATCCTGGGCCGAACACCTGCGCCAGCACAAGCGCGTGTCGAAGGCCGATGCCGACATTCAGGACGACGTCCGCCGCTACCACAAGGGGCCGGTCGCTCCGGTCGTCAACCACTTTCTCGCGATCAACCATCCCCATCTCGGTTGACGCGGACCGCACGTCCCAGCGCGGATCCCGCGCCGGGGCCTAGATCTCGAAGACATGTACCCAACCCAAACAAAGGAACCGTTCCCATGACCGAGAACTTCGTCAGGACTGAAGACGGCGTCGATATCTTCTACAAGGATTGGGGCTCGGGCCAGCCCATCGTCTTTCACCACGGCTGGCCGCTGTCGGCGGACGACTGGGACGCGCAGATGCTCTATTTCGTCAACAAGGGCTTTCGCGTCATCGCCCACGACCGCCGTGGTCATGGCCGTTCGACGCAGGTGAGCGAGGGCCACGACATCGCCCATTATGCGAAGGACGTGGCGGCGGTGACCACCAAGCTCGGCCTCAGCGATGCCATCCACATCGGCCACTCCACCGGCGGCGGCGAAGCGGTGGCGTATGTGGCGCGTCATGGCGGCGGCCGGGTTTCCAAGCTGATCATCGTCGGGGCCGTACCGCCGATCATGGTCAAGACCGAAAACAATCCGGGTGGCCTGCCGATCGAAGTGTTCGATGGTTTCCGGGCGGCGCTTGCTGCCAACCGGGCGCAATTCTTCCTCGACGTTCCGAGCGGTCCGTTCTACGGCTACAACCGGCCGGGTGCCGAAGTCTCGCAGGGCGTCATCAGAAACTGGTGGCGCCAGGGCATGATGGGCAGCGCCAAGGCGCACTACGAAGGCATCAAGGCCTTCTCGGAAACGGACTTCACCGAAGACCTGAAGGCGATCGACGTGCCGACGCTCGTGATGCACGGCGACGACGACCAGATCGTGCCGATCGACGACAGCGCGCGACTGGCGGTGAAGCTGCTGAAGAACGGCACGCTCAAGGTCTATGAGGGTTATCCACATGGCATGTTGACAACCCATGCCGATGTCATCAATCCCGACCTGCTCGCCTTCATTAAGGCCTAAAGCTCGGGCACGGTCCGCGGTGTCCGGGTATTGCGGACCGTGCCGGGACAACGCTACTGCATGGTTCCCTAATCATCGCCGGTTTTGCGGACGGAACATGCAGCGCTTCGAAGCGCTACAGCGCCCTCTATGCGCCTCAAAGGCGCGCGGCGCTGTAGTGCCGGCGCCGCATCGACAGCGGCGCGCAGCCGTAGCTGTCACCTGCAAATCATCTTCAGTGGTTTCAGCGCGCCCGCTTTGGCCGGCGAACCGCCCGGACGACGCCGCTCGGCCCCCCGCCACAGAAGAAGC